>CAVEMF010000213.1:0-4197 GCA_963616715.1 Ruminococcus bromii
ATATTCCTGTATGGAGGTGTACTATGAAATATAGAAGTACTAGAAGCAACGAGACTGTGACGGCGGAAGAGGCTTTGGTGAAGGGACTGGCCGGCGACGGCGGTCTGTATGTGCCTGATGCGCTGCCGGCTCCTTTTTTGAAAGCCCAGGAGCTGATGCATCTGTCTTATGAAGAATTGGCGGCTTATGTGCTTCACCATTTCTTGACGGACATTCCGGAGGAGGATCTTCGGAAGATGACCCATGACGCGTACACCGGGACTTTCGAAACATCGGAAATCGTACCGGTGAAGACGCTCTCTGAGTCTTTCTCTATGGCGGAAATGTTCCACGGTCGGACCTGCGCCTTCAAGGATTTGGCGCTGTCCCTTTTCCCGCATCTTTTGGTGTATGCGAAGAAGAAGCAGGATGATGGCAAGGAGGTCTTAATCCTCACCGCTACCTCCGGCGATACAGGGAAAGCGGCGCTGGAAGGGTTCCGCGACGTGCCCGGCGTTTCTATTATGGTATTCTATCCGTCTCACGGCGTGAGCCCGCTGCAGCAGGACCAGATGCAGAAGCAGCTGGGGGACAATGTGAAGGTCCTCGGCATCGAAGGCAATTTCGATGATGCCCAGAGCACGCTGAAAAAAGTATTCGGTAGTGAACTCCGCAAGAAGGAGGAAGAGAAAGGCGTGCTCTTTTCCTCTGCGAACTCCATCAATATCGGTCGCCTCCTGCCGCAGGTGGTGTACTATGTATGGATCTGGCTGAAGCTCCTCCGCGAAAGCTCCATCGGCCCGAAGGAGTCTTTCAATGTGGTAGTGCCCACCGGCAATTTCGGAAATATCCTGGCCGCTTGGATTGCTCGGGAAATCGGTACGCCTATCGGTGAGCTCATTTGTGCGTCCAATGAGAATAAGGTATTGGCCGATTTCTTCGCTACCGGTACCTATGATATCAATCGCGAATTCCACTTGACCGAAGCGCCGTCCATGGATATCCTGATTTCCTCCAATTTCGAACGATTCCTCTATTTCATGGCCGGCGAAAAAGGCGAGGTGGCCAAGGACATGCAGGCGCTGAAGGAAACCGGTGTGTACTCTATTTCCAAAGAGGATATGGAGCGCGTGGCCGGTCAGATGAAAGGTGGCTGGGCATCGGCAGAAGCTATGGAGACCGCCATGGCGTCGGTGTATGAGAAATATGACTACCTCATGGATCCCCATACCGCCGTGGCTTACGCTGTCTATGAGGACATGCGGAAGAAGGGCGAGATCCCGCGGCACACCCATACAGTCATCATTTCGACGGCTCATCCGTATAAATTCCCCGGCGTAGCTGCGAAAGTCCTGGGCCTTCCGGTACAGGAAAATCCATACGATACGCTTCGCGAAATCGAGAAGGAAACGGGCATCGCCATTCCGCGTCAGCTCGGCGAATTGGAGAAGCGGCCCGCTCGTTTCACCGATGTGGTAGACAGAAGTGAAATGGCACAGGCCATCGAAGCCTATGCGGATACGATTGTAAAATAATATAGAGGTTTTTCATATGAGAAGAAATTGGGAGGAGAAGGAAGAGCGCTGCTTCCGGCTGGGCCTCTTTGCACTGATGGTGCTGGTGCTGGTGGCGATTCATTTCATAGATCCCCTTTTCTATCCGACAGTATATCGATTGTCGAGTGAAGGAGACCTTGCCGGAACCATTCACTATCTGAAAAGCTTTGGCATTTATGCAGCACTGATTAGTTTCTTCATCGATGTGGTGGTGAATATCGTCGGCTTCCTGCCGTCCATATTCATTTCCACCGCCAATGGCCTGGTCTTCGGCCTCTTCTGGGGCGTCATCATTTCCTGGCTGGCCGAGACCGTGGGCGTTTTGGTTTCTTTCTACATGATGCGGACTCTTTTCCGCGGTCTCGCAAAGAAGGCCATCGCCCAAAGCAAAATGCTGACGACCCTGGACGCGCACAAGTCATGGAAAGCCATGGCGGTGGCACGGGCCATCCCTTATGTGCCCAATGGTCTTGTGACAGCTTTGGGGGCGCTCTCGAGTATGTCTTTCGAGTCTTACGCTCTTGGATGCCTCATCGGGAAATTTCCCTCCACGGCGCTGGAGGTCATCTTGGGTCATGATGTGGTGAATTTCGAAGAAAATTCCATGCGCCTCACCATGATCGTCATCGCAGTGGCGGTAGTCTACGGCGCGCTGTGGTGGTATATGAAGAAAAGGAAATAGGCGGAAGCTGGGGAGAAATCCTCGGCTTTTTGCTTGGGAGAAAGTGGTCGGTGGTCGGGACCGCAGTAAGCCCTCTTCTCAGAAGAGGGTGCCTGAAGGGCGGGTGATGCCTGCTTCCTCATAGCGAGGAGCTATGAGCTATGAGCTATGAGCTTGGAGCTCGGCTAAAGGCGGCGGGCATGCTAAGCACAGGAGACCGCAAGTGAGACGCGTTTTCCTGCCGCCCCACTACCGTTATCCGTTTACCGTGTAACCGTTCACCGGCATGTTTCCGATAGCGGGAACTGGAGCGATGGACCACTACGTCGAAACAGATTTACGTATCATTTTCCGCTATGGTCGAAAAGTTGGTTAACGGTTATACGGTAAACAGTTTAAGGTAGTAGGGGAGCCCAAACGCGTTTCTTCTATTTCAAATCTCGCGCCGCTTTTTTATATGATGCGGCGCACCTCCACTCCTCACTCCTCACTCCTCACTTTCGTCAGGCGCGCCCTGATCACTAATCACTAATCACTGATCACTAAACTCATAGCCCTATTTCATCTCCATTTACTATTGCAACCCATGTTTTAAAAATGTTATAATGTTTAACAAAATTTCGGGGGGGTAGAAAAATTTTCTACTGCCTTAAACTTTAAAAAGCTGTGGGATCGCTGATTCACGAAAGAATGGATGAATCGCGGTGCACTGGGGAGCTTTCTGTTTCTCGAAATAAGGAGATGGGATTTTGAAATCGTTGAACGAGAGTGATGGCGATTTTTACCTGCGCGTGGTGGGAGATAACGCGCTCTTGGTGGCCAAGCTCAATCTGGCCGATGAACGGTATATCGTCCTTCACAAGGCGGACGGCTATAAATTTATGGATGGAGAAGTGTCTCATCATTCTACCAGGGTCAAGCAGCTGGTAGAGGGGGAGTGGGTGTATCCCACTGAGGCGCAGCAGTATCTCCATGTGTATGATATCCAACGGCTCAGAAATTCTTTCTACGGCGGCGCCCATCACGAGACGAATTATTTCCGCGAGCTGTACTGCGGGGAGTATGTGCTCATGGCCATCGACATTTTTTCCGGGGCGGATTGTTCGCCGGAGAATGCCTGGGTCTTCCTGGTGATCAAAAAGGTGAATGCATCTCTGTCGGCTAATTTCTACCAGGAGGCGGAATATTACTATAGCCGCGAGCCATTGACGAAGCTTTGGAATCGCGGGAAATATGAAAAAGACGTTGACCGCCTGTCTCTTGCGGAGGATCGTCCTATTGGCTGCCTCTATGTGGATGCGGTAGGACTCCATGAGCTGAATAACCACTTGGGCCACAAGGCAGGGGATGCGATGCTTTGTGCGGTGGCGGATACTCTTCGGAAATATTTCCCCGGCGATTTCATTTACCGTATCGGCGGCGATGAATTTGTAGTGCTTTGCTCCGACGCGTGCCCGGAAGGGGCGCACATCGAGAAATCGGTAGCGGCTATGAAGGAAGAGCTTCGTGCCATGGATTACGAAATCTCCGCCGGCTGGGCGCAGGCGAAGACAGGCGAAGGTCTCCGCAATGCTGTCCTCGCAGCAGAGAATGCCATGCGAGAAGACAAGGCTGCCTATTACAAAGGCAATGGCAAAGAGCGCCAATGCCGCACGATGAATGCGAAATTGGAAAATATGCTGCAAGCCAAGTCGGATGCCGACGAATTTTTGAGCATCATTTCTCATCGATTCAAAGGTGCCTACGTGGTAGATGTGAAGGCCGACCGCTGTCGCTCCATCTATATGCCACCGTATTTTCAGGAAATTTTAGACAGGCAGCAAAATGCATTCTTGCCGTCTGTCAAGGAATATACTGAGAGTTTTGTGCGGCCGAAGTATCATGCGACTTTTAAAAAGATCTGCGACTATGATTACATCAAAAGAGAGCTGTCAGAAGGCCGAATGATCCGAATGGTGTATCAGAAGAAAAATGGTGACTGGCTCTGCCTCTCCATCTTCC
>CAVEMF010000214.1:0-4179 GCA_963616715.1 Ruminococcus bromii
TTTTTATTTCACTTCTTGGATGATGGTGAGGATCATGGGGCGGCGCTTGGTGCGGTCGAAGAAGTATTTGCCCAGGGCGTCTCTGACTTGGGTCTTGATGGCGTTCCATTCGGAGACGTTGCCGGCTTCGCAGCGGGAGAGGACGTTTTCGATGCGTTCTCTGGCTTCGGTGAGGAGGGCTTCGCTGTCTCTGACGTAGACGAAGCCGCGGGAGACGATGTCGGGGCCGGCGAGGACTTGGTTGCTGCCTTTTTCGAGGGCGATGACGACGATGACGACGCCGTCTTGGGCGAGCTGCTGGCGGTCGCGGATGACGATGTTTCCTACGTCGCCTACGCCGAGGCCGTCAACGAAGACGGGGCCGGCTTGTACGCGCTGCTGGTTGATTTTGGCGGTGCGGCTGGTGAATTCGAATTGGGTGCCGTTTTCGCCGATCATGATGTTTTGTTTCTCCACGCCCAGGCTCATGGCGAGTTCGGCGTGGCTGATGAGCATGCGGTGTTCGCCGTGGACGGGGATGAAGTATTTCGGTTTCACGAGGGAGAGCATGGTCTTCAGGTCTTCCTGGGAGCCGTGGCCGGAGACGTGGACGCGGGTGGTGGCGCTGGAGACGACGTGAGCGCCAAGGCGCATGAGGCTGTCGATGGTGCGGCCTACGCTGGTCTCGTTTCCGGGGATCGGGGAGGCGGAGATGATGACGGTGTCGCCGGCGTGGATCTGCACTTGGCGGTGGCTGCCGTCGGCCATGCGGGAGAGGCCGGCCATGGGTTCGCCTTGGCTTCCTGTGGTGAGGATGAGGAGGCGGTCGTCACGGTAGCGGTTCAGTTCGTCCGGCTCGATGAATGTGCCTTCCGGTGCTTTCAGATAGCCCAATTCCTGTGCAATGTTTACTACATTGACCATGGAACGGCCGAAGACGCAGACTTTTCTTTTTTGAGCGACTGCTGCGTCGATGGCCATCTGGATGCGGGAGACGTTGGATGCGAAGGTGGCGAGGATGATGCGGCCCTTGGCGTCTTGGTAGGCGCTCATGAGGGATTTGGCCACGATGGCTTCCGATGGGGTGTAGCCCGGGTTCTGGGCGTTGGTGGAGTCGGCGAGGAGTGCGAGGACTCCTTTGTGACCGAGCTCAGCGAGTTTGTACATGTCGGTGAGTTCGCCGTCTACCGGGGAGTGGTCGAATTTGAAGTCGCCGGTGTGGACGATGGTGCCCACGGGTGTGCGCATGTAGATGCCGCAGGAGTCGGGGATGGAGTGGCACACGTGGAAGAAGCCGAATTTGAAGAATCCGGTCTTGAATTCGTCGCCGGGTTTCACTACGTTTAGGGTAGCGTTTGTGATGTGTGCTTCTTTGAGTTTGCCTTGGATGAGGCCGCAGGTGAGGCGGGTCGCGTAGACGGGGGCCTGCACTTCGCGGAGCAGGTAGGACAGGGAGCCGATGTGGTCTTCGTGTCCGTGGGTGATGAGGATGGCTTTGATTTCATCCTTGTGTTCGATCAGGTAGCTGAAATCGGGGATGACGATGTCGATCCCCAGCATGTCTTCTTCCGGAAAGGCCATGCCTGCATCGATTACGATAATTTCGTCGCCGTAACGGAATACAGTCATGTTCTTCCCGATTTCCCCCAGGCCTCCTAAGGGAATGATTTGCAATTTAGCTTTGGCCAAGATTCTTGGAACCTCCTATTCAGTTGTAAAAGTATTTTTGAAATCTATGTCAAAAATAAAAAGCCGTTCAAAGTCGCTTTGTCTATTATATCACGGGGGCGGGGAGAAATCGAGGGGATGAAAGGGTCAAGGTTCGGGGAGTGCAGGGATCGGGGGCAAGGGTCTGGGGTCAGGGGGTGGTGCGCCGCATCAAATTAGAAAGCGGCGCGAGTTTTGAAATGGGGAGACGCGTCTGGCTGCTTCCTCATTACCGTTTTCCGTTTATCGTACAACCGTTTACCGGGCGTATTATCGGTAGCGAGCCATGGCGCGATAAACTTTTAGTAAAAAGTGTGCTGCTCCATGGCTCGCTATTGCTAAGCAAGTCGGTGAACGGTTACACGGTAAACGGAAAACGGTAGTGGGGAAGCAGCAAAACGCGCTGACTTTCCAAACTCGCGGCGCTTCTTAATTTGTGCGCCGCACCACCCCCTGACCCTTGACCCCGGCCCCCTTATCCCTGCCTCCTTACGCCTGGGGGCATATGGTATACTGATAATTACAGACTCAAAAAATGGAAGGAGAGCAGGTTATGGAGAATATTATTTTGATCGGGATGCCGGGGTGCGGGAAGACGACTTTGGGGCGGATGCTGGCGGAGAAGCTGGGGCGGAGGTTTGTGGACGCGGACGTGTATCTGGAAGAGCGGGAGGGGCGGACGATCCCTGAGCTCTTTGCGGTGAGTGAGGACTGTTTCCGCGATGCCGAGGAGCGGGCGGTGAAGGCGCTCTCGGAAATGGAGGGGCTTGTCATTGCCACCGGCGGCGGCGTGGTGAAGCGGGAAGGAAATATAAAAAATCTGAAGGCCAGCGGGAAAATTTATTTCATCGACCGAAGCCCCGAGGACATTGCCGGCGATGTGGAGGTGGGCACGCGCCCGCTTCTCGCCGATGGCCCGGCGAAGGTCTTCACGCTCTATAAGGAGCGCATCGCTCTCTACCGCGCGGCGGCGGATGTGGTGGTGGGAAATAGCGGGAGCCTGGATGAGGCGCTCAGGGCGCTGGAGGATTTGGTGGTCGGTGGTCGGGTGCGGGGCTAGTGCCGGGCCCGCTGGTGCAAACATGTCGATGTCGCTTCTAGCAGCTAGCAGCTAGGAGCAGCACTGACTGTATGCACTGGCGGAAGCAGCACCAGCCCAATCGACTACCAACCATCATCCGGCCTATGGCCACCTTCTTCCCAAAGAAGGCTTACAGCCATAACGTAAATACATAGATTTCATAAAAGGCTATGCTAAAAATGAAAGCCGGTTTATTTTGTGTATACTATATGGTAATATCGTAAAGGATATGTAAAGAGGGCCCGGGTATTTCTACCAAGAGGTTCTCATAAGCGCATAGGCGTGATTTCAATTTCTTGTATGAAGAAGGAGATGCTTGGTATGAAGTGGAAGGCTTTGGCAGCAGGTGTATTGACAGGTCTGGCTATGGTTGCGGCAGCTGGCTGCGGCGGTGGCGGCGGTGCTTCTTCCGGGAAGGCGGATGCGGGCGCTAGTTTGGCCGGGAAGAAATTGGTGATGTATGTTTCTTTCCATGAAGATACGGCGAAGGAGCTCGCGGATCTCTTCAAGAAGAAGACCGGCGCGGATGTAAGCTTTATCCGTCTGCCAACCGGCGAGGCGCTGGCTCGTATCACTGCAGAGAAGGATGCACCGAAGGCGGATATTTGGCTCGGCGGCACGGCTGACGCGCATGCAAAGGCAGCGGCTGACGGACTTTTGGAGGCGTACAAGTCCCCGAATGCGAAGATGATTCTGCCGGAATATCAGGATAAGGATGGCTTCTGGTATGGCACGTACTTGGAAGTGCTCTCCATCGGCTACAATGAAAAGCGTTTCAAGGAAGAATTCGAATCCAAGGGCGTGAAGGCTCCGGAAACGTTGGAAGATCTTTTGAAACCGGAATTCAAGGGCGAAATCATCATGCCGGATCCGAGAAAGTCCGGCACAGGAAATACCTTCATCAGCTCGGTGCTGCAGAGCATGGGCGAAGAGAAGGGCTGGGATTATCTGAAGGCTTTGAAGCCGCAGGTGGCACAGTTCACTCCATCGGGCTTTACTCCGGGGCAGAAGACCGGCGCCGGGGAATATCTGGTGTGCGTAAACTTTGTATCTGACCAGAATCTGGTGAGCGCAAAGGGCCAGAAGATCCACAGCACCATTTACGACAAGGCCGGCTGGACCACTTGCCCGGTAGGCAAAATTAAAAATCATGCCAACGATGAGGTGGCGAAGGCATTTATTGATTTCGTGCTGACCAAGGAAGCCGGCGAAATCCTGGTGAAGACCACCCATGGTGTGGCTTGCAACCCGGACGTGGCTCCGCCGGAAGGTATGAAACCATTGAAGGAATTGCCGCTGTTTAAGGAATACGACTTGATCAAAGCCGGCGCTGATAAGCAGAAGAATTGCGACACTTTCTTCGCTGAATAAGGAAATAGAAAATGCCTCCGCTTTCGGGCGGAGGCATTTCT
>CAVEMF010000215.1:0-4159 GCA_963616715.1 Ruminococcus bromii
ATGGCTAGATTGGCGAGAGCTATACAGTTTTAAGCAGTTTGGTGGGTACGGAAAATTTAGTAAACATCGAGCAGTCAAGAGTTTCACCGAGAAAAAGTTGACACATACCATCCCCGCTAATTCCCTTGACAATTCCCCCAACTGTGTTAGAATATTTCTATAACATTAGAGCGATGAGGAAGACAGAGCTTTGCGATACTCTATAGAGAGCCGGCGAGGGGTGGAAGGCCGGCGGGTGGGATGGAGCTTATTTCACTTCTGAGCTTTCGGCTGAACGGAGTAGGTCGGACGCAGGAGCTGCGTTAAAGCTTTCGAGTACAAATTAGGGTGGTACCGCGGATTAGAAGACTTCGCCCCTTTCAGGGGGAGGTCTTTTTTTATTTCATTTTTCCCGTACTCGCAGCAGGCAAGGGGTATTTCCTCAAGACCTGCATCTTATATAGGAGGTATAGTCGATGGAAAGTAAGTTGGAAGAACAGATGGAGCTGGAGCTGAATTCTCTGGGATCCCAAGCGGCAGCGAAGGTGAAGGAGGCTTCGGATGAGAAGAGCCTGCAGGATACGAAGGTATTCTTCCTGGGCAAGAAGGGCAAGCTCACCGCGATTCTTCGCGGCATGAAGGATCTGTCTGCTGAGCAGCGTCCGGTGATCGGCGCGCTGGCAAATAAAGTCAGAGAAGAAGTAGAAGCAGCCATCGCGGCGAAGATGGAAGAGCTGAAGGCGAAGAGACTGGAAGCGCGCATCCAGAGCGAAACGGTGGATATCACGCTGCCGGCTCGTCATCAGAAGGAAGGCCACATCCATCCGCTGGACAAGGCGCTTCGTGAAATCATGAAGACCTTCATGCGCATGGGTTACTCTGTAGAAGAGGGCCCGGAAATCGAGCAGGATTACTACAATTTCGAATGTCTGAATCTGCCGAAGGATCATCCGGCTCGCGATATGCAGGACTCTTTCTACATCACGCCGGAAATTCTTCTGCGCACCCATACCTCCCCGGTACAGGCGAGAACGCTTAGAAAGCACGAACCGAATTCCCCGATCCGCATGATCGCGCCGGGCAAGGTGTTCCGCTGGGATAACGATGCCACCCATTCCCCGGTATTCCATCAGGTCGAAGGCCTCGTGGTAGATAAGGGCATCAAGTTTGCTGACCTCAAGGGCACGCTGGAAATCTTCCTGAAGGACCTTTTCGGCGCTGATACCAAGATTCGTTTCCGTGCCAGCTATTTCCCATTCACCGAACCGTCGGCAGAAGTAGATATTTCCTTCGCCGCTAGAACCCACGAGGAGGGCGGCGATCCGGATTGGCTGGAAATCCTTGGCTGCGGCATGGTTCATCCGGAAGTGCTGCGCCTGAATGGCTACGATCCGAAGGAAGTGAGCGGCTTCGCTTTCGGCATGGGCATCGAACGTATCGCCATGCTTCTTTACGGAATTGACGATCTGCGCAATTTCTACGAAAACGATGTCAGATTCTTGAAACAGTTCTAAGAAGGGGGATTATATAGATGAATGTATCTTTGAAATGGCTCGGCACTTTAGTCGATATTAAGGGCCTGGATCCGGAAGAAATGGCGGAAACCCTCACTGTCGATGGGATTCCGGTAGAGCATGTCATTTATCCGGGCAAGGGCATTTCCGGTGTAGTAACCGGCAAAATTCTGTCTGTAGAAAAGCATCCTGACGCAGACCATCTGGTGGTATGCCAGCTGGATTGCGGCAAAGGCGAGGCGGTGCAGATCGTCACCGGCGCGTCCAATGTAGCCGTAGGTCAGATCGTCCCGGTAGCTTTGGACGGCGCGCATGTACCGGCTAAGCACGATGCGAAGGAACCGAGCGGCCTCAAATTTGGCGACACCAAGATCAAAGCCGGCAAGCTTCGCGGCGTGGTTTCCAATGGCATGATGTGCTCCATGGGCGAGCTGGGCATGGACGACAATCTCTTCCCAAGCCTCAACAAAGAAGGCATCCTGATTCTGCCGGAAGATACACCGATTGGCGTGGATTTCCACACCCTCTATGACCTGGACGATGTGGTTTACGAAATGGAACTCACGGCGAACCGTGCGGACTGCTTCTCCATGATCGGCATGGCTCTGGAAGTGGGCGCGATCTTCAAGAGAGAAGTGAAGCTGCCGGAAATCCGGGTACAGGAAACCGGTGCGCCCATCGAAGGACGCGGGGAAGTGCATATCGCAGAGCCGGCTTTCTGCAAGCGTTTCTGCGGCCGCCTTTTGGAAAATGTGAAAATCGGCCGTTCTCCGGAATGGATCGAAAATAGACTCAGAAGCAACGGCATTCGCCCGATCAATAATGTGGTCGATGCAGCCAACTACGTGATGCTGGAAATCGGCCAGCCTCTCCACACCTATGACTATGACAAGGTGGCCGGCCATGTGCTGACTTGCCGCCACGCTAAGGAAGGGGAGACCATCAAGACCCTGGACTCCCAGGACCGCCAGCTGAATCCGGCGGATCTCGTCATCGCTGATGGCAACGATGTGGCTTCCTGCATCGCCGGCGTCATGGGTGGATTTGACTCCGAAGTCACTACCGATACGAAAGCGGTCTTCCTGGAAGCGGCTGTATTCGATAGCGCATCCATCAGAAGAACCTCCCGCCGCCTGGGCCTTCGCTCCGAAGCCTCCGGCCGCTACGAAAAAGGTATCAACCCGGCAAGAAGCGAAATGGCGATCAACCGCATTTGCCAGCTCTTGGTGGACCAGGGCGCGGCTACCGCAGCTCCGGGCATGCTGGACGAATATCCGGTGAAAGCAGAACCGCAGGTCATCGAAACTTCTGTGAAGGAAATCAATGACTACATCGGCATCGATATTTCCAAAGAGGAAATGCTGGACATCCTGACCCATCTGTATTTCCGAATCGAAGAAAACGATGGCGCTCTCAAAGTGACCGTTCCGGATTTCCGTCTCGACCTCGAAGGCATGCCAGACCTGGCAGAAGAAGTGGCTCGCGTGTACGGCTACTCCAATATCCCGATCACCACTCCGTGGAGCTCCATCGCGAAGGGCACCATGTCCAAAGAGCAGGACGCTCTCTTCCGCATGGCTGACGCGCTCATCGCATCCGGCCTCTCTCAGGTGGAAAACTATAGCTTCATGGACAAGAAGGACCTGGCGAAACTTAATTTCCCGGCAGGCGATCCGGTGTATGAAGCCATCCCGATCCTGAATCCGATTTCTGAAGAATATCCGGATATGCGCACTAGCCTCTTCCCGGGCCTCATGCATACCCTGTCCTACAACCTGTCTCAGAAAAATGACCAGGTCGCTATCTTCGAATTCGGCCATGTGTACCAGCCGAAAGCGCTGCCATTGACTGAGCTGCCTTACGAATACAGCCTGGTATCCGGTCTCCTCTGTGGAAGCCCCGAAGAAGCAGGCTATCCGAATACCGGCCGCAAGTACGATTTCTTCGATGTGAAAGCCATCATGGAAAATGTACTCGCCGCTCTGGGCGTGCGGGGCTATGATATCCAGCGCTCCTCTTATCCGGTCTTCCACCCGGGCATCTCCGCGGACTTCGTGAAGGACGGCCAGATCATCATGTCCTTCGGCGAACTCCACCCGGCAGTGCTGGATAAATGGGGCATCAAGAAAGATGTCTATGGCTTCCTCATCCATGTACCGGAACTCTTGCCATACATCGATGCCACCATTGACTACAAGAAGATCCCGAAATTCCCGGCTTCCGAACGCGACCTTTCCATGCAGGTACCGGTGAAATATACGGATAAAGATGTAGAAGAAATCATCACAAAAGCAGCAGGCAAGCACCTGGAAACCCTCCGCCTCTTCGATCTCTACCAGGGCGAACAGGTCCAGCAGGGCTACAAGAGCATGGCCTACAACCTGGCCTTCCGCGCCAGCGACCGCACTTTGACGGACGCTGAAGTGGACCAGTGGATCGAAAAGATCGTCAAAGCACTGGGCGAAGCAGAAATCACCCTCCGCGCATAATATGGCAAAATAAAAAAGCCGGCGAAAGCCGGCTTTTTTGTGTGGGCGAAGTGGGGGATTGAAGGCAATGCTATTAATTTAAGGCTTTTGTGCTGAGGGTTAGCATCGATTTGTTAGCTTGGCCCTACGTGAGTAGACCCTTGGAGAAGGGTCGCGCAAAGCGCCGGATAGAAATGC
>CAVEMF010000216.1:0-4119 GCA_963616715.1 Ruminococcus bromii
GCTATGAATAAAAATTCTTATGATTTTTGAATCTTCGATTTAATCAGCGGTTCCCCAGTATATTTAAGTTATTGTACCACTTCTGTAAGGAAATGGGAATGTAATTTAGTGGGTTGTTAACGATGGAGGGAGCAATTAGTGATCAGTAGTCAGTGATCAGTGATCAGGGCGCATTTGGCTGCTTCTTCATAGCTATGAGCCTGGAGCTTGGAGCACGCCTCTCGAGACGAAAGTAATAGGGCTCTCGTCCCTATTGTCCTGGCGTCTCGTGGGGCGAACTTACAAGCTCCAAGCTCAAAGCTCAAAGCTGTGAAGAAGCAAGTGCGCGCGCCCTGATCACTAGTCACTAATCACTAATCACTAATCACTGATCACTAAACCACCAGCCTCATTTCCCCAACAAATACTGGTACACTTCCCTACGTCCCATATTAAACTTCGCCGCAATCTTTCTGGCCGCTTCTTTTTGGGGCATGGTCTTTGCCAGCTCTTCGGCTTCTTCCTGCCAGGAGCGAGTCTCTTCTTCTTCGGTTTCCATGTCCTCGTTCCAGCCTTCCACGAGGATCACGTATTCGCCTCGGGGGTCGTTTTCGTCGAGCTCGGCGCGAAGGTCTGCCAGGGTGCCGCGGCGGAAGGTTTCGAATTTCTTTGTAAGTTCTCTCGCAGTGACGGCTTTTCGATTTCCCAGATACTTCAAGAGGGTATCCATGGTATCCTTCAAGCGGTGCGGCGCTTCGTAGAAAATGAGCGTCACCGGTACACGGCTCATGTCGGAGAGGAGCTTTTTCTGCTTTGCCGTGATTTTCGGCAAAAATCCGATAAATGCAAATTGCCGCGCGTCGAGTCCCGAGGCCACGAGGGCGGTCAAGGCGGCATTCGGTCCCGGGAGCGGCACGATGGGGACATGGGCCTCCAAGGCGAGCCGCACCAGGTCAGCGCCGGGGTCAGAGATGACCGGCATGCCGGCGTCACTCACCTGGGCCACCGATTTCCCTTCCAGTAGCATCTCGATGAGCTTGGGGCCGGCGGTTTCTTTATTGTGTTCGTGATAGGAGATCGGGTGCCCCTCGATGCCCAGATGATCCAGCAGGATGCGGGTATGGCGGGTGTCCTCGGCGGCGATGACATCCGCTTTTTTGAGGATTTCTACCGCTCTCTCGGTGATGTCCTCCAGATTTCCTATCGGTGTAGGCACCAGGTACAGGGTGCCGCTTTCTACTTCACTCATAGTTTTTTCCTTATTTCCCGTAAATGGCGAGCACTTCGTCTGTGTAGCTCCCATCGTCATTGTGCAAAAGCAGCGGCGGCTCGACAGTAAGCTCCGGATGGCCACCGTAGCGCCATTCCATGAGGACGCGCACCGCTGTATGACCACGGCGGGCATAGATGAATCGCATCCGCTTCGGCTCCATGTGGTATTTCCGTCCAATGGAAATCAGATCCGCTACCCGGTCAGCTCGGTGCACCATAGCCATGCGGCCGCCATATTTCAAAAGATACTGGGCCGTCTTGAATACATCTTCCAAGGTGGCATTGAGCTCATAGCTGGCGCTGGCTACGCCATCCAAGGTGCTCATCTTCCCCGTCCCCACGCTGCGGTACGGAGGATTGGCCAGGACGAGCGAAAAAGAGCCGGAAGGAAATCTTTCATTCACCTTCCGGTAGTCGCACTCCATGACCTTGATGACCTCTTCTTTTCCATTGCCTGACACATTGCGCCGCGCCAGGTCCGCCATGACGGGATTCACCTCGAAAGCGGTGATATCCTTCCCGCCCAAGGCGGATACCAAGAGGGCGATGACTCCGGTGCCGGTGCCCAGGTCCGCCACCTTATCTTTCGCCTTCGGCGTCACATAGTGAGCCAAAAGGACGGAGTCCACAGAGAAGCAGAATTGGTCGGGCCGCTGGATGAGCTTCATGCCATCTCGCACCAGGTCATCCAGTCTTTCTCCTTCATTCAGTTTCCAATCAGTCATTTTCTTCCTGTTCTACGCTGTCCCAGGGGAGAATCTTCGTCTTCTGCCCTTCCAGCTGTACTTTCACCGTGTGCTTCTGGCTATTCACATAGAGCACCTGACCGCTGCCTTCGTCGGTGATGACCTTCATGCCCACGCGGAAATTCTTACCTTTATTGGCCTGCATAGCGCAGCACTTCTTGCGGCGGCTATTTTCCCCGGTGTACTGGTCATTTTCATAGCGCAGGCAGCACATGAGACGGCCGCAGACGCCGGAAATCTTCGTAGGATTCAGAGACAAGCCCTGGTTCTTTGCCATTTTGATGGAAACCGGCGCGAAATCCCCCAAAAAAGTAGCGCAGCACAGCGGCCGGCCGCAGGAGCCGATGCCGGAGACCTGCTTGGCCTCGTCGCGAACGCCTACCTGGCGCAGCTCGATGCGGGTATGGAAGACCGCCGCCAATTCCTTCACCAATTCGCGGAAATCCACGCGCCCTTCGGAGGTGAAGAAGAAAACAATTTTATTTCTATCAAAGGTATACTCTGCTCGTAGAAGCTTCATGGGGCAATTGAATTTCTCGATCTTCTTGAGGCAGATCTCGAAAGCCGATGCTTCTCTTTCCTTGTTCCGCTCCAGCTGGGCCATGTCCTTGATGGTGGCCTTGCGGATCACCGGCTTCATGGGATTCTCTTCGTCCGGCTCCACATGGTCGGGCATCAGCACCACGTAGCCATACTCCAGGCCGCGAGAGGTCTCTACGATGACGCCGTCATCTACATGAATGTCCAATCCATTGGACTCGAAATAATATATCTTACCTGCCGGCTTAAAACGGACGCCTACGATCTGATCCATGCCTGCCGCCTTTCTGTATATGCTCTAAACTGATGAGAATGTAGTCCCATACATTTTTTGTATTGATATAGCGGGCCACTGCGGTCTCCGCATCCTTGAGTATTTCCATGGCCTTCTCGCCGCGGCCCATGCTCCAGGAGGAAGAAATCTCCCGCTCCCTTTCCGCCACGGACACGCACCGCGAAAGCCGCATGTCCCCGGTCTCCGCGATGACCATGATGTCTCTGCCCACCAGGCGGATCCAGCGAAGGAGGCGAAGGAAATCCTTCCGCTCGCCCAGGTCTCGCAGCGCCAGCGCCGCGAAGGGCATGGGATCATGGGTCACAGTTTCCCAGAAATTCATAGCCCCTTCCGGCTGGGCCTCTCCCTTCTCATCGCACACTTCCAAGGTGATGCCGGGATTTCCTTCGGAAAGCTGGTACGCCAAGCTGGCATCCATGCGGATGGGGAAATGATATTTCTTCGGATCCGATGCCATGAGCGCCATGAAATCGGACTCCTTCAAGGGAAAGAAGGCAAACCGCTCGCCTCTGGAAATGATGGTGGGAAGGAGTGCATGGAGGTCGTGGGTGATCAGGATGAAATGGATATTTCCCTCCGGCTCTTCCAAAGTCTTCAAGAGAGAATTGGCCACCGGATCCATCATGGTCTGCGCCTCATCGATGATGCACACGTGCGGCTTCTCATCGAAGGACGCCATGGCCTCGAGGAAGATGCGGAATTGCTCGATCTTGAGCTCCAAGCCCATGGGACGCAGGTACCACACCTGGCTATCTGCCAAAGTGAGCACCGGCTCCTTCTTCAGCGCCGCCTCGTCCCAAGAGGACACGGCTTCCCAGATCTTCTCCATCTTCCCGGTCAAGACGCCGGCCAAATCAAAAGCGGCCGTAGTCTTTCCCAATCCCTCATCGCCATACAAAATCAGCGTGTGAGGCAGACGGTTCTCCTCTATGAGCCGCTTCCATTCTCTCTTCACTTTTTCCTGTCCATATACATGCGGAAGGAAATCACCCATACTAGCCTCCTGCTACTTCGGAAAAATCAAAATGACTTTCCCGCAAAACTTACATTCTATTGTAACATGGAGGCGGGAGAGGCGCAAAAAAAATATAAAGTGATCAGTGATTAGTGATTAGTGATCAGGACGTGCTTACCGCCAGATGCCTCATCCCTATGTTTGCAATGGCCGTAAACACGTAATGCTATTAAGCTAAGGGATTTATGCTGAAGGTAAGAATAAATTTGCTAGTCTGGCCCTATGTGAGTAGACCCTTGGAGAAGGGTCGCCCGATAGGGCCGGATAGAAAT
>CAVEMF010000217.1:0-4053 GCA_963616715.1 Ruminococcus bromii
TTTTTATTGTTCTCACTCACCTGGAATGTGATGTCATCTCTCAGGTAGGGAGTGACGCCGTTAATCGTTTCGCCCCACTGATATTTGTCCCCGGCCACCGTTGTAAACGACTTTCCTTTTACACCATCTTGCCCTTTGACGTAAAGCTGCTTCCCATTTCCGCTCGCCTGGCTCAAGTCCAGCAGTGTATAGGTGTCCCCGCTAGTAAGCCGACCGGTGAATGTCGTCGCGCTAAGGTCCAGCGTGAGATCGGTATTAAATGTATACCCACTATCCGCTTCAAAGCCGCCAGTTGTCTTGGAAAAATCGATGGTGGAAGCGGACACGGTATCTATGATTTTATTTCCGACGGTATAGTTCAATTTGTAGACATAGTCCGAGCCCAGGAATCCGGTGCTTGCGTATGTGGAGCTCAGGGTATCTGTGCGCGTGCCGGTCACCGCTACGCCGATGGTAGACGTATCGGTGAAATCGACTGACTCCAAGTTCTTTTGGCCGCCAGTGATATTCGTGGCGGTATCTGTGCCGTAGTTCGTGATGATCGTACCGGACTTGGGGCCGTAAAGAGAGAGCAGCGTCATCGTCCCGGATTTAGCATCGGTGCCCTGTGCGAGCGTGTTCTTGATGGTGATGGTCAGGGGATTGGAAGCTTCTATATTGGTATTTCCATAAAGCGTTCCGCCCGGCGTCCACGAATCCATGCCCTCGCCGTTTCCGATTTTGGCTAAATCCACATCCAAGGTTTTCAGCGTATAGCTTTTCGCGTCCAGGGTCAGCGATGGATTCCCATTGGAGTTAGTGATGCCGGTCTGCACGTTGACCTTGCCGGAGGCAGTAACCGAGTTCTTGAGCTTCTTGTTTCCGAAATCAAAGCTTTTCGTTTTATACAGGCTCGGGCTCACCTTGTCATAAAATGTGCCGTAGTCGTAATAGCCGCTGGCATTGATGAGCGTCATAGAGTCGCCGAGCTTGATATCTCCCTGATTGCTTATTTTCAAGGAGTCCATATTGACGGAAAGGCCATTGGTGCCGAAATCGAATTTGTGATCCAGGCTAAAAAGCGTCCCGCCATTACTCCAAGTAATACCCGTAAAACCACGTCTATTTTCAAAGTCTAGATAGGAGTTCGAGACATCTTTGACGGAATATATGATAGAACAGAAGGGAAAATTGAAACCAAACTCCGCCCTCACCTGCTGCTCTCGTTCGTTACGCAGCTTCACCCCGTTTTGCGACTGCTCCTCAAATGTAACTAGGCGTGATGCAGTCGTTCTCTGACAATTCCATTTGCCGTCAGAGGCGTCCACAAAGCTTATATCCTTCATAGGATTCAACTGGACTTTTGAAAAAAAGGTGATTGTTTTTTCACCGGAGGAATCAATGTCCCTGGCGTAAAAATATTTTCCAAGATAAAATCTTACACCGGAATAATCGTTACTAATTTCCCACTTGTCTACGTAACAGCTAGACGACGTCCAATTAAAACTATCCCAGTAAGCAAAAGACGAAAACTCCTTGTTGGAGTCATAATAGGTGTCCGGCGCAAGCGCTTCGATTTCCGCCGGATACGCTAGCCCCCCCCCGAGAAGCGCTAGCGCCACCGCCGCTCTCAGCATACTATCTCTCATGCTCTTTCTTTTCATTCTATGTCTCCTCTCTATCTTTGCCTTTCCCAGGTATAGAAACAAGATTTTATAATATATGTGTTTTATTATATTACAACATCCTTAAGTTGTGCTAGCGTGTTGAGGCGATTGGGGTATAAAAATTTTTATAAGCTTGAAAGTATACTGCTTGAGTGACAAATAGTGCGCGAAAGTTTTTTGAATAGGTTCAGGGTTCAGGGGTCTGGGGGCAAGGGGAGGTGCACCGCGACAAATTGAAAAGCGGCGCACCTTCACTCCTCACTCCTAACTCCTCACTTGCAAAATAAAAACCCCGCAGCGAAAGGGGTACGCTGCGGGGTTCTATTATCTGTCTCTGGTCCTGCACAAGCCGCGGTCGCAGTTGCGGAGGAAGCGGAGGAGATGTTCGATTTCTTTGGTGGAAGGGAATTCCTGTTCCAATTCCGCGATGGCATCATTGAGCTTTAAGCCCGAGCGGAAAATGATGCGGTAGGCTTTCTTCAGGTAGCTCTTCACTTCCGGGGAAATATTATTTCTGGAAATGCCGACGCTATTGAGACCTACGACGCGAGACGGATTGCCGTCTACGATGACGAAGGGGCATACGTCCTGCACGATCTTGGACATACCGCCGACCATAGCGCAGGCACCGATCTTTACGAACTGGTGGATGCCGCTCATGCCGCCGATGACCGCATGGTCCTCTACGGTGACGTGGCCGGCCACGCCGGAGAAGGAGGACATGACGATGTAGTCGCCGAAGTTGCAGTTATGGGCGATGTGGGTGTAAGCCTGCAGCATGTTGTGAGAGCCGATGCGGGTCTCGCAATTTTCGCCGGTGGCGCGATGAATGGTCACGTATTCACGGATCAGGTTTTCATCGCCAATGACTACGGTGCTGTATTCGTCTTCGAATTTCAGATCCTGGGGATCTTCGCCGATGACAGCATGCGGGTAGATGTGATTTCTTCTGCCCATGCGTACATTCTTGGAAATAACAGCGTGGGGTCCGATGATGGAGCCATCACCGATTTCGCAATTTTCGCCGATGTAGGCGTATGGTCCGATGACTGCATTCTGATGAATGATAGCACTCGGATGGATGACGGCGGTCGGATGGATGTCCGGCTGCACGGATTTCATGATTTTCAATTCCATGGTACTTTCCCCTTTATGTAAGCGGCGGGCCGCTTCTTTTGGTAGAGCTATTCGCTCTGTGTTCGCTTTACCTATACTCCTTATAGGAAATACAAAAGCAAACTCCTATTTTCAGCGATTTCCTCTCGTATGAGAGCGTTTTGTCTTGTTATCTCTCACAATCGCTATATTTTAACTTTTATTAGACTTTTATTTCTGACTAACAAGCCATCCGCCTATCTAAGGATGGATGCGATGACCAGTCGGGACAGAAGGGTCAGGGGTCAGGGATCAAGGGAAGGTACGCCGCATCAAATTAAAAAGCGGCGTGAGTTTTGAAATGTAGAAATATGAATCAACTTTTTCAAAATTGCGGCGCTTCCCTGATTTGTGCGCCGCACCTCCCCTTGAACCTAAATACTTGAACCTTGAACCTTTTTATGCATCACCCGCCCTTCGGGCACCCTCTTCTGAGAAGAGGGCTTGAGCGAAAAACGCGCGAAGGCTACCGACTACCGAATACTATTTCTTTTCTTCCGGTGTTGCGGTCGGATCCATGAGATAGAAGAGGAAGTCGGCTTCTGCTTTGTGCACGTCGCCGACGGTGCATTCGCAGTGGACCTTGCCCATGCGGCCGATGATTTTCTTGATCACCGCTTTGGTGACCAGCTGGTCGCCCGGCAGGACCGGGGAGCGGAAGCGGACGTGGTCCATGCCGGTGAACATAGGAATGAGTCCTCTATTTTCTTCCGGGTACTGCAGCGCTACGCCGCCCACCTGTGCCATAGCTTCGCAGATGAGAGCGCCGGGCATCACCGGATGGCCAGGGAAATGGCCCTGGAAGAAGGGTTCATTCATGGTGACGCACTTCACGCCGATGGCGTAGTCGAGCGGCACGAGTTCGGTGATCTTGTCCACCAAAAGCATCGGATAGCGATGCGGCAGGATTTCCATAATTTCTTCTACATTGAGTTCCATAGTATTATTTCCTCCTTATACGATAGAGTTAAGTTTCAAGAAGTGACGCTTCTTTGCCAGTTAGAAGTGAGGAGTGGTGGTGCGCCGCACAATTCATAAAGCGGCGCGAGTTTTGAAATGGGCAAACGTGTCCTGCTGCTTCCCCACTACCGTGAACCGTTTACCGTATGACCGTTAACCGGCATGCTTAGGCCAACGGGTGATGGAGCGATGAACTCTTTCGCAGAAAAGTCTATCGCTCCATGGCTCGCTATCAGCAAAATGCCGGTAAACGGTTACACGGTAAACGGATAACGGTAGTGGGGAAGCAGCT
>CAVEMF010000218.1:0-4052 GCA_963616715.1 Ruminococcus bromii
GTGGCCTGTTCGTCAAGCGGTTAAGACACCGCCCTTTCACGGCGGGTTCGGGGGTTCGAATCCCCCACAGGTCACCATGGGCGATTAGCTCAGCTGGGAGAGCGTCTGCCTTACAAGCAGAATGTCGGCAGTTCGATCCTGTCATCGCCCACCATAAGGCCCGGTGGTGTAGTGGTCTAACATGCCGCCCTGTCACGGCGGAGATCGTCAGTTCAAATCTGATCCGGGTCGCCAATTTTTATGCCTCGGTAGCTCAGTTGGTAGAGCAATGGACTGAAAATCCATGTGTCAACGGTTCGATTCCGTTCTGAGGCACCATTCCTGCGGCTGTGGCGGAATGGCAGACGCGCTACTTTGAGGGGGTAGTGATCTTTCGATCGTGTGAGTTCAAGTCTCACCAGCCGCACCACTCTTTTTACAAAATCCCTCACCATATGCGGTCGTGGCGGAACTGGCAGACGCGCTATCTTCAGGCGGTAGTGGAGTAATCCGTGAGAGTTCAAATCTCTCCGACCGCACCAGTTCAAAGAAAAAGCTCATCCTTGGGGATGGGCTTTTTTGTTGTCCGAAGTGTTTGCGTCAGTTGTTGGGACTGCTATTCGTGAAAAGTGAGGAGTGAGGAGTGAGGAGTGAGGAGTGGTGGTGCGCCGCATCAAATTAGAAAGCGGCGCGAATTTTAAAATAGAAATCCGTGAACCTGCTTCTTCATGGCTAGGAGCTTGGAGCCAGGAGCTGGTAAGCTCGCCCCACAAGACGCAGGAAGATTTGGCGTAAAGATGGCGAGGCACGTGCGTGCTATATATCTCCGCCGCTAAGCATGCCCGTTGCCTCTAGCCGAGCTCATAGCTCCAAGCTGAAAGCTCCTAGCTATGAGGAAGCAGGTACGCACGCTGACTTTTCAAACTCGCGGCGCTTTTTAATTTGCGCGCCGCACCGTCACTCCTAACTCCTCACTCCTCCCTCCTCATTCCTCCCTCCTCACTTTTACCAAGGCGCCCCTTACCCCGCCAACTATGATATAATAAATTCCAAACTGACATGGTATGCTATGTGACATAGAGGAGACATTATGGAAAAGAAATTGGTGATCATCGATGGCAGCAGTCTGCTGTACCGCGCGTTTTATGCACTGCCGCCGACCATGACATCGCCGGATGGGATTCCTACCAATGCGGTGTTTGGATTTCTTCGCATGCTTTTGGGATTGTACCGAGATTTCGATCCGGAGTATATGGCCATCACTTTTGATAAAGACCGCCACACATTCCGCACGGACATGTTTGACGGCTACAAGGCCACAAGAAAGCCTGCGCCGCCGGAGCTGGTGCCTCAGTTTGATCTCATTCGCGATGTGATGCGCGTCTTGGGGGCTGCGGTCTATAGTTTGGACGGCTATGAAGGCGATGACATCCTGGGGACTCTTTCTCTTCGCTACGAGAAGGAGATGCCGGTTTACATCGTCACCGGTGACCGCGATGCGCTGCAGCTTGCAAGTGACCGCACCACGGTGTACCTCACGCAAAAGGGCATCACCCAGATGGCGGCCATGACGCCGGCAGCGGTGGAAGAGAAATACCACATCACGCCATCCCAGGTGATTGATATGAAAGCTCTCATGGGCGATACGGCGGACAATATCCCCGGCGTCCCCGGCGTGGGAGAGAAGACGGCACTGAAACTGATTTCTCAGTACGGCACGCTGGATGAAATCTATGCCCATGTAGATGAAATCAAAGGAGCCCTCGGGAAAAAGCTGGCGGCGAACAAGGATATGGCTTACCTGTCGTACCGGCTGGCCACCATCAAGAGAGACGTGCCTATGGAAAGCACGCTGGAAGAAATGAAGCAGCCGGTCCACGGCGCTGAGATGAAGGAGCTTTTCGAAAAGCTGGGCATCAATCTGCTCTCCCAATTCGCAGCGCTGCCTCGTTTCCAGAAGCTGGCAGAGGAAAAGAAAGAAGAGAGCCGCGCAGCCATGGCAGAAGTTACGCCTTGGCAGGGCGAAAGCTTCGCTGGAAAGACGACGGCCCTCTTTGCCGCCCTGGTAGGAGCAGCACCTTTCCATGTAGCCAAGGAAATCTGCATCGCCGAAGGAGACCATGTATTCTTCGCCAAGCCCGACCAGTATGAAGCCCTCGCCCAAGCCCTCGAAGGCGCAGAGACGGTGGTGACGGTGGACGCGAAGGCACTGATGGAGTCTGATTTCCCTTGCGGAAATATTCCTTTCTTCGATGTGACCATCGCCTCCTATCTTTTGGATCCCACCCGCGTGACCTATCCGCTTTCTTACATGGCAGGACTGTACGGCGCGGTGGCAGTGTATCCTGACGAGCTGGAAACCTTCGAAGAGAAAGGCGGCCTCACAGCGTCTTTCCTTCTCTCCATTTACGAACCTTGCCGAAAGAAATTGGACGATAACGGCGTGACGGTGCTCTATGAGACCGTGGAAGGCCCTTTAGTGAAGGTGCTTGCCGCCATGGAGAAGGCCGGCATCGCCACGGACCAGACCCGCTGGCAGGAAGTGAAGGAAGAAATGGAGAAGGAGGTCCGCTCCCTTGTAAGAGACATTTACACCGAAGCCGGCGAACCTTTCAATATCAATTCGCCCAAGCAGCTGGGCATCATCCTTTTCGAAAAATTGGGGCTTCCGGCAGGGAAGCGGACCAAGACCGGTTACTCCACCGCGGCGGACGTCTTGGAAAATCTGGCCATGGACTATCCCTTCGTGAAAAAAATTCTTCGCTACCGCACGCTGTCGAAATTGATTTCCACCTACCTCGACGCGCTGCCGCTCTTGATTCGCAAGGAAACAGGACGCATCCACACCTCCTTCAATCAGACTGTCACTGCCACCGGCCGCCTCTCGAGCTCGGACCCGAATCTACAGAACATTCCTGTCCGCACCGAAGAAGGCCGGCAGATCCGCTCCCTCTTTGTGCCCGGCGAGGGATATGATGCCTTTATTTCCTCCGACTACTCCCAAGTGGAGCTTCGCATCCTGGCTCACATGTGCGGCGATGAAAGCCTTATCCAAGCCTTTACGAGCGGAGAAGACATCCACCGGCGCACAGCCGCCGAAGTCCTGGGCATCCCCTTCGAGGACGTGACGCCGGAGCAGCGAAGCCACGCGAAAGCGGTGAACTTCGGCATCATCTACGGCATCAGCGCCTTCGGCCTTTCCAAGCAGCTTGGCATCACGGCGAAAGAAGCGCAGGACTACATCGATAAGTACAATGCCCGCTATCCGAAGATTCACGGCTTCATGAATGACATGATCGAGAAGGCCAAGGAAACCGGTCGGGCCACTACCCTCTTCGGCCGCTACCGCGAGCTGCCGGACATTCATAGCAAGAATTTCATGCGCCGGTCTCTCGCTGAACGCATGGCTATGAATACGCCCATCCAAGGCACCGCGGCAGACATCATGAAGCTTGCCATGATCGCCGTGCAGGAGAAAATGGAAAAGGGCAGCTACAAGAGCCGCGTGCTCCTGCAGGTCCACGATGAATTGGTGGCCGAAGTGACGAATGAAGAAAAAGCAGAAATCGCAGCCCTCTTGAAGGAAACCATGGAGTCCGTGGTCCCCCTGTCCGTCCCCCTCCTGGCAGACGTGAATGAAGGAAAGAACTGGGCGGAGACGAAGTGAGTGAGGAGGGAGAAGTTAGGAGTGAGGAGTGGAGGTGCGGCGCGCAAATTAAGAAGCGCCGCAAGTTTGGAAAGTAAGCGCATTTTCCTGCTGCCCCACTACCGTTATCCGTTTACCGAGTAACCGTATACCGGCTCTTTTCCCGCTAGCGAGTCATGGAGCCATATTTTTTCGTATAAGAGTCTATCGCTCTATGTCTCGTTACCAGTAGCACGCACGGTGAACGGTTATACGGTAAACGGTTCACGGTAGTGGGGAAGCAGGTAAACGAGCTTTACCTTATTTCAAAAACTCGCGCCGCTTTATGAATTGTGCGGCGCACCACCACTCCTCCCTCCTCCCTCCTAACTTCTCACTCGTGCAGCGTAAGTGACAAAGGAGACAATCATGTATCGTATCGGCTTAA
>CAVEMF010000219.1:0-2711 GCA_963616715.1 Ruminococcus bromii
TACGGTGCATTTCTATCCGGCGCTATCGCGCGACCCTTCTCCAAGGGTCTACTCATGTAGGGCCAGCTAAACACATCGAGAATAACGCTTGCAATAACACGCCATACTGTTTCATCCCAAATCAATGGAGCGCGCCCCTGGGGACTACGCCACGAAATTAGTGCATAAAAAATCGCAAGGAAATACGAATATTTCCTTGCGATTTTTTGTCACCTGTTAAACAATCTTTTCACCGTGATAGAGTTCCCCATCAATGTCCGGTTTCACGCCATAGCCGATGGCCCATTCGCATTTGTACTTCAGTGCCTGCGCGTGGATGTTTTTCACCTTGTCGATGGTTTTTACCACTTTAGCAGGCACACCTACCACCAGAGAATTCGGCGGGATCACCTGATTTTCCAGCACTAAAGCGCCGGCAGCGATGATGGAGCCGCGGCCGATTTTTGCACCGGTCAGGATGGTGGCGCTCATGCCGATGAGTACATGGTCTTCGATTTCGCAGCCATGGACGCAAGCGCTGTGTCCGATGGTCACGTAGTCACCGATGATGCAGGGATTGTTGTCTGCTACATGCAGGCACACCAGGTCCTGCACGTTGCTGCATTCGCCGACAGAAATATAATTCACATCGCCGCGAGCCACTACGCCTGGCCACAGGCTGGCATATTTGCCAACTCTCACATCACCGGACATGAATACCTGGGGTGCTACGAAAGCATCCGGATCGATCTGCGGGATTTTCCCATTGAAAGATGCATTGGAAAGAGTATACATAGAAACGCCTCCTCAAAAACATATAGATTTTTTGCTATCTGTATTATACTACAGGTCCTTTTCATTTTCTATATGTTATTTGAAAAGATCCAAAGCTAACGGCAAACTCCGGCGCGCCCATCGATTTGGCCGAAAGACAAGAGACATCAGACATTAGACGTTAGACATTCAGACTTCAGACATACGCAACAATGAAATTTACAAGGTCTAATGTCTAATATCTAATGTCTGATTGTCTCATGTCTCACGTCTGACTTCTTCTGTGAAAAAGGCCATATCATCCACGCAAAAAGCCGCGAAGGTTCGCGGCTTTTTATGCAGAAATCTTATTTCACTACTTTGTCTGTGTTTTCAGAAAGGCCCGGGAAGTCCAGGGTAGCGAAGAGGTTGTGCAGGGTTTCGTTCTTACGAATCTGCTGCACGGTGCCATCTTCATGGACCAGGATTTCCTGATGGCGGAGGCGGCCATTGTAGTTGTAGCCCATGCTATGGCCATGCGCGCCGGTATCGTGAATGACGATGAGGTCGCCCATTTCGATTTCCGGCAATTCTCTCTGGATAGCAAACTTATCACAGTTTTCGCAGAGGGAACCGGTCACATCATACACATGATCCTTCGGTGCATTGGCTTTGCCGAGGACGGTGATATGGTGGTACGCGCCATACATGCCCGGGCGCATGAGGTCAGCCATGCAAGCGTCGGTGCCGATGTAGTCTCTGTAGATGTGCTTGTAGTGCATAGCTTTGGTCACCAGGAAGCCGAAGGGACCGGTCACCATGCGGCCGCATTCGAAGGAAATACGAGTGTGGTCGAAGCCCACCATTTTTTCTTCGAAGAGGATCTTCGCGCCTTCGCCGAGGCCTTCCAAATCCACCGGATCCTGCTCCGGACGGTAAGGGATGCCGATGCCGCCGCCGAAGTCGATGAAGGAGACAGTAACGCCCTTTTCTCTCTTGATTTCATTAGCCAGGTCAAACATCATGCTGATGGTGCCTAAAAGTCCCGGGAGCTGCAATTCAGCGGAAATGACCATGGTGTGGATGCCGATGTAGGAAATTCCTTTTTCCTTGGCCCAGTCCACGCAGGTCATGAGCTGGTCCTTCATCATGCCGTACTTGGCTTCTTCCGGCGTGCCGATGATGGCATTGCCGCGAGCCAGGTCCGGGCCCGGGTTGTAGCGGAAGCAGATTTTCTTCGGGATGATGCCCAGTCTTTCCAGGTCTGCCAGGTTGGACACGTCATCGAGATTGATGATGGCGCCCAGTTCATTGGCTTTCAGGAATTCTTCATCCGGTGTGTCATTGGAAGAGAATACGATGTCGTCGCCGGTGATGCCCACGGTTTCCGCCAGCACCAGTTCAGCCATGGAGCTGCAGTCTGCGCCAACGCCCAGGCTTTTGAGGCTCTTCATGATCCACGGATTCGGAGTCGCTTTCACTGCGAAATATTCATGGAAGTTCGGATTCCAGGAAAATGCCTTCTGCAGGCGTTTCATGTTTTCGTGAATGCCCTTTTCATCATAGATATGGAACGGTGTCCCATACTGAGCAGCCACATTGCGAATCAATTCGTCACTAAATGGAATTTTCTTTTCGTTCATCCCCTGAACCCTTCTTTCATAATTTTTTATCGTTTAAAATCGATGACTCATTATAACATATAGTCATATGATTGACTATGAATAATTTTAGGGAATATCTATGCTTGGTGCTGGAGGTTTGGTAATCAGTGATTAGTAGTCAGTGATCAGGCAGTCAGACTGAGCGCCATAATGAAATCTCAATCAGCCCCCCTATAGGCATCCTCATCGAAGAAGAGGAGCTAGTACAATTGACATTGCAGCCAAACGCGCCTGATCACTGATTACTGATCACTGATCACTCAGTAAAAAAAGCTGCCTAGAAGAAATTCTAAGCAGCTTCTTTACTATTCCACT
>CAVEMF010000219.1:2721-4045 GCA_963616715.1 Ruminococcus bromii
ATGATTGACTATGAATAATTTTAGGGAATATGAGTAGTCGGTGATCGGCAGTCGGTAGTCGGGACGCGTTTAGCTGCTTCCTCACTACCGTTAACCGTTAACCGTGTGACCGTTTACCGCGCGTATTTCCAGAAGCGGGAAATGGAGGCTCAAGCTACTTCATGAAAAGGAAATCTAAGCTCCAGCTCCCGATGCACCAAGCATGCACGGAGAACGGTTACACGGTAAACGGTTCGCGGTAGTGAGGACGCAGCAGCCAAATGCGAACCAACCACCGACTACCGATTACCGACTACTAAACCATCAAAAAGCTGCCTAGAAGAAATTCTAAGCAGCTTCTTTACTATTCCACTATTTATTTGTTGTTTGCATTGGTGACTGCTTTCTTGCTGTATTCGTCAGTCCACTTCTTGAAGTTTCCGTTATCGGTATTTTCTTTGATGACTGCATTGACTACCGCGAGGACGTCTTCATTGCCCTTCTGGATAGCTGCCGCAGAGTTCTTCACCGCATTCGGGAATTTGATTTCTGCAAACTGCAGGTCATCATTGAAAACTACATACTGCTGGCCTACGATGCCTTCTACTACCAGGCCATCTACTTTGCCATGCTTCAGTTCCAGTACGACTTCCGGTACATGAGCAAGAGCTACCATCTGAGCGTCTTTGATTTCTTTCTTAGCCAGAGCTTCCTGGGTAGTGGATTTCTGTACGCCAATGGTCTTGCCGTAGAGGTCTTCCAGCTTCTTGTATTTATCAGCATCCGCTTTGCGGATGATCACCAGCTGTTCGGTGGGCAGATAGTCAGCGGAGAAATCCATGGTCTTTCTGCGTTCATCAGTCGGGTTGATGCCGGCGATAGCCAGGTCTACTTTACCGCTGGTAAGGGAGGTCAGGAGCGCCTGGAAGTTCATGTCCTGTACTTCGAGCTTCACGCCCAGCTTGTCAGCTACTTTCTGCGCCAGTTCCATATCGATACCGATGACTTTCTTTTCGCCAACGGAGGTATCTACGAATTCATAGGGAGGATAACCGGAAGCGGTGCCAACGATCAGCTTGCCATCCTTCTTAATTTTCTGCATCAGTGCGCTTTCCTTCTGCTGAGAAGAGGAAGCAGCAGAGGATGCTGCCGGCTTGCTGTCGCCGCAACCTGCCAGGGTAAATGCTGCCATAGCTGCCAAACCAAGAGCAGCTGCTTTCCATGCTTTGCTATGTTTCATCATCATGATCCACCTCTTAAGTAATGTACCTTCGGCTTTTCCGAAGTCTTCTTTTTTGTATGCACACATGATAGCATTTTTATGCACGCCTGTCAATAAATATTC
>CAVEMF010000220.1:0-4038 GCA_963616715.1 Ruminococcus bromii
ACTGATCACTGACCACTAAACTAATAGCGTCAAATGCTCCTTTTCACAAAGTCCCTTGAACCTCGCTCGTCCACCCCGTATAATAGAATAAAACTAACCCAACAAAGGAGAATGAATGATGGAAGGATCTACCACGAGCATGATTTTCATCGCGCTCATCACCACGCTTTTGATTGTATTCAATTATCGCACCATGAAGTTTAAAGAGAATGTGGCGAATATTGTGAAGCAGATTTTGGAGCACAATAAAAAGGACCGCATGCTTCGCAATCCGGAATTCATCCACTACTTCCAGTCCAGCGGAAATATCTGGCTCGCACACATGGATCCGGATTTCAAAAAGACCGTGATGGTGCAGACCGGCGTCACGGTCCTCTCCATCGTCGGGGGCCTCGCTCTCATCGCGGCTTGCTATTTCTGCGACGTGTACTACCTGGCTGTGTATCCCATCGCCATGATGGCCTTCTCTTGGAAAGTGGGCTTCTCTTTTGAAACCATTGCCAAAGATGAAAAGGTGAATGCGCGCCGGGCTATGGAAAATTACAAAAAGCAATTCCCCAAGGACAGCACCGTGGTGCAGAACAAATGCACAGAGAAATCTCCGGCTTGGTACATGACCGCTAAGAAGATCGCCAAGACCGGCAGCCTTGGCCGCGGGAAACCGTCAGACAAACCGGTAGAGAAGAAAGTGGAAAAGAAAATCAGAAAATAATAAAAGCCGCGGAGATGTCCGCGGCTTTTAATTTGGGAAACTTCATTTGTAAAAATCATCATTGAGTGGAATGGGATTCCATCTTTTGGCGAATGATATGGCGAAGGTCTTCGGGAATATCCAACAATTCCATGGCCTCCGTCAAAGAGAAATGTTTTTTCTTCATTAAGCTGCTCAAATTGCGAATTGCAATTGAAACGCAACCCTCTTCTCGCGCATCTTCCAACTGGGATTCTCTATCCATCCGCGCCATTTCACGATTGATATACAACCGCCGCTCTGCGGTATTATTTAAAAAGATGCGGGCTGCCTCCATGGCATCCTGAATTGCGGCTTCACTCATAGCTAGTTCCTCCCTTCCTTTAGGATCCAATTGATTGGCGAAATAAGCCAGCCACCGTTCCATTTTAGACATTTCTGAAATCGCTTTTTTCTTTTGCGCTGCATATTTAGGGATTTCCAGGAAATGAATGGATAAGTCTTTGGTGAGTTGATGCCCATTGGCTTGGTTAAAAATTCCATATACGGCATGGGGCTCTTTTTGCGGTAAGAAACTGAAGTTCACCAAGTTGATAGTAATGCTGGGCTTTATGTTTTTATATTTCACCCCGGCAGGTAGAGACATGAGGTACATTTGTGCCCAGTAATACAATGTGCGACGCGCCATGTTCTTCTCGTTGGTTACCTGCACTTCCACGTCCACATGTTCTCCGCTGTCTAACACGCAAGAGACGTCAAGCCGGGTTAATTTATCATTGTCATGTGCCGGGCTCATCTCTGTATTTGAGAACCGCAGGTCTTGGATAAGATGTCCTAGATCAGACTGCAGCACCGCATTTAAAAAATCGATGGTAATTCGCTTGCGTTCTTCCTTGCCGAAAATAAATTTAAAAAGTACATCATTCAGCGGGTTATAGTTGTATTCGTTCAGATTTTCGAACAACATTTCTTCATTCATTAGAAATCCCCCCTTTTTTCTTCATTGTAAATCATAAATATAAGTGTGGCAAGAGTGTAACCTCCCCCGTCCTTGCGCCTTCTTGGAAAACCCTTTACAATAGAACCATTATAGGAGGCGTCTATGAAATTAGTGAACTTTGATCATATCGTACTGACCACGGCGGACCTTGCCGCGTGCATTCATTTTTATAGAGACATCCTGGGCATGGAAGTGGTGGAGACGGAGGGGCGCTATGCCTTTCACTTCGGCGGCTGCCAGATCAACGTGCACCAAAAGCCCGGGGAGTTCCAGCCGGCGGCGGTGTATCCAGGGCCCGGGACCATCGACCTTTGCATCATCACCGAGGATCCCATCGAGCGCGTGTATGAGGAGCTTTTGGCCAAGGGGGCGCCGATGGAAACAAAGATCGTCCCCCGCACCGGCGCAAGAGGCGCCATGCGGAGTATCTACCTCCGAGATCCCGATGGGAATTTGATCGAGGTGGCGGAGTATAAATAGTGCGGATGGCGCTATCGGTTTAGTGATCAGTGATTAGTGATCCGTGATTAGGACGCATTTGGCTTTCAAGTCAGTTTTGTTTTCATATCATTATCGATGAAGGACTCGCTCTGTGATGGCAGTAGAAATGAAAAGCTGCCTCGAAAGCCAAACGCGTCCTGATCACTAATCACTGATCACTGACTACTAAATCAATAGCGTAGAGCATCGATTGAGACGCCCTGATCACTGATCACTAATCACTAAACCTTAAACGTTAATATAAAGGAACCATCATGAACCAAAACCAAGCGAATCTTTTTTTCATCATACAATACGCCGCGGTGGCAGCGATTCTTTTCGCAGCGTGGCATTTCCATTTCTCTTTGGATATGAGGAAATCGATTTCCCGCAAGACTTTTTTGAAACGATTCCTCATCGCCATAGGCATCACGCTCCTTGGCATCGCGGCCATGACCGGGCTCTATCTCTTGCATCTGTCTCCTGCGGTGATGCCTTGGGCGGTGGGGGCGGTGTGGCTTCTCATGTCGGTCCTGGGAAATACGATCCTCTTCGCCTCCTGGGGTCAGCGCTGCTTTTCCGCGCCGCGAGGAAGGGAGCTCACGGCGGTGGTCATCCTGCTCTACATGGTGGCCGACCTTTTCATGCCCGCCGGCGTGAAGTACGCGGTGGTGGTCGTGGCATCGGGGGCGGCGTACTTGAAAAGTGAGGAGTGAGGAGTGAGGAGTGAGGAGTGGTGGTGCGGCGCACAAATTAAGAAGCGCCGCGAGTTTTGGGCTTTTGCGTGCTTACCTGCTTTCCCACTACCGTTATCCGTTTACCGTGTAACCGTTAACCGGCTCTTTTACCGCTAACGAGCCATAGTGATACATCTTCTGCGTAAGAGCTTATCGCTGCACGGCTCGCTATCGGTAATATGTCCGGTAAACGGTTATACGGTAAACGGTTTACGGTAGTGGGGAAGCAGCAGGGCATGTTTGCCAATTTCAAAACTCGCGCCGCTTTACGAATTGTGCGGCGCACCTCCACTCCTAACTCCTCCCTCCTAACTCCTCACTCCCCGCGTTAGCGTGATTTCATAAAAGGAGCGACACTATGTCCTTTGAAAAAGTAAAAGCATATTTTGATACCTTTGGCTTAGGCGAAAGGTGTTTGGATCTGGCGGAGTCCTCGGCCACGGTGGCGCTTGCGGCGAAGGCTTTGGGCACCGAGGAGGCGCGGATCGCCAAGACCATGTCCTTCCTCGTAGACGAGAAGCCACTCATCGTGGTGGTGGCCGGCGACGCGCGGGTGGATAACCACAAATTCAAAATGACATTTCATAAAAAAGCAAAGATGATCCCCGGCGCGGACTGTGAGAAATACATCGGCCATCGCCCCGGCGGCGTGTGCCCCTTCACACTCCCGCCCCATGTGCCGGTGTATTTGGATATTTCCTTGAAGCGCTTCGATATCGTCTATCCCGCCGCCGGCACGGACCACAGCGCAGTAAAACTCTCCATCGATGAGCTGGTGACTTACTCCAAGTCCCAGGGGTGGGTGGATGTGTGTAAAGATTGGCAAGGGGAGTAGACTTTAGGAATAAGACGCTTAAGCTCGAAGTGAGGAGTGAGGAGTGAGGAGTGGAGGTGCGGCGCACAAATTAAGAAGCGCCGCAAGTTTGAAAAGTCAGCACGCGAACCTGCTTCCCCACTACCGTGAACCGCTTGCTGTATAACCGTTAACCGGCTCTTTTACCGGTAGCGAGCCATAAAGCGATACACCTTCTGCGTAAGAGCTTATCGCTCCACGGCTCGCTATCGGTAGTATGCACGGTAAACGGTTATACGGTAAACGGTTCACGGTAGTGGGGAAGCAGCCAGAAGCG
>CAVEMF010000221.1:0-4005 GCA_963616715.1 Ruminococcus bromii
AGGAGAGAGTGTAAGTCACCTCTCCCTTTTCGGTATTTTCGGTTTTGGTCATAAGATTTCCTCACGGAAAAGGGTCAGGGGGCAGGGGTCAGGGGTCAAGGGGTGGTGCGGCGCGCAAATTAGGAAGCGCCGCAAGTTTGGAAAGTCAGCGCGTTTCCTTGCTTCCCTACTACCGTTAACCGTTAACCGTGTAACCGTAGAGGGCTCTTTTCCCGATAGCGAGCTATGGAGCGATATACCTTTTCGTAAAAGCTTATTGCACCATAGCTCGCTATTGGTAGTACACACGGTAAACGGTTCGCGGTAGTGGGGAAGCAGGTAAACGCGTTTCCTTATTTCAAAAACTCGCGCCGCTTTATGAATTGTGCGGCGCACCACCCCTTGACCCCTGCCCCTTGAACCCGAACCCCTTTTAATTACTTCTATCAATCCGTCGCTCAATGGGCTGGGTCATGGAGAGGTCCTCTGGTCTCTCGGTCATGACGGCCTCGGCGGCTGCTTCGGCCATGTCGGGCATCAGGGTATCGAGAGCCATATTGATGCTCTCGGCTTCTTCAGTAGAGAGAGCTTCATTGCACTGGCCGTTTACGATTTTCTTGGCGTAAATGCGGGATGTGTCATGGCCGGCCAAAGAGGAAAGGATGAAGCCATTGTTCTTTCCATCGAGCACGGTCAAGGAGAAGGAGAGCTTATCACCGGTGTCATCAAAGGCATCGTAGCGCACCAGCCCTACCTTCTGGAAGGAGGAGAGCTGCATGGTGGCCAAGAGCTCCTGCTGGTGCAGCATGCTTTCCGAAGAGGTCACCATCTCCCGAAGCTCTCTCACTTCGGTGGACAGGCGCAGCTCCAAAGAGCCGCCGTCCTCTCCGTTCATGAAATATTTGTATTTCTTCTCCAGCCGCTTCAGCTTATTTCTCATCAGCAGCATCTGCGCGGCCACAAGGAGAAGGAGTGCCAAAAGGATGGCACCGAGTAAGTATAAAAGGGTATTTTCTGCAAACATGGTATTCTCCGGGGTCAGGGTTCAAGGGTCAGGGGTCAGGGGGTGGTGCGGCGCACAAATTAAGAAGCGCCGCGAGTTTGGAAAGTCAGCGCATTTTGCTGCTTCCCCACTACCGTTAACCGTATAACCGTGTAACCGTAAAGGACTCTTTTCCCGATAGCGAGCCATGGAGCGATATACCTTTTCGTAAGAGCTTATTGCACCATGGCTCGCTATCGGCAGTACGCACGGTAAACGGTTATACGGTAAACGGTTCACGGTAGTGAGGAAGCAGGTAAACGCGTTTTCCCTATTTCAAAAACTCGCGCCGCTTTATGAATTGTGCGGCGCACCACCCCTTGACCCCGGCCCCCTGAACCCGGACCCAATTTTTATCTATTCAGAAACTCCGTAATCCTCTGAAATTCTTCGTCATTCTTGAAGGAAATAGAAATGGTCCCGCTGTGGGCTTTTTTGCCGCGGCCCAGTTTGATGGAGACTTGGCTGCCGACGGAGAGCTTCAATTTTTCTTCGATGGATTTCAGGTACGCCGCCGCGTCAGAAGGGAGGGGATCCTTTCTCGGTTTCTTGGGCTTCTCTTCTTTTTTCTCTTTCATGAGCTTTTCGATTTCGCGAGCGCTCATGCCATTTTCTACGATTTCCTTAGCGAGGGCGATTTGCTCTTCCGCACTCTCCAAGGCGAGGAGCGGGCGAGCCTGGCCGATGGTCAGTTTCTTTTCCCGAAGCATCGCCTTCACTTCATCCGCCAGCCCCATGAGTCGAAGGATGTTCGCCACATAGGAGCGGCTCTTGCCCACTCGCTCGGCCATGTCATTCACCGAAAGGGCGTAGGTGTCGATCAGACTCTGATAGGCTTCGCCTTCTTCGATGGGATTTAGGTCCTCGCGCTGCAGGTTTTCGATGAGCGCCATTTCCGCCATGTTGTCATCGGCATAAGAGGCGATGATGGAAGGGATGACGGTGAGGCCCGCCATCTCCGCCGCCCGCAGGCGCCGCTCGCCGGTGACCAGCTCGTACTCGAAGCTCCCATCGTTCTCCCGATTTCTCACGGTGATGGGCTGGATGAGTCCTTTTTCTTTGATGGAAGCGGCGAGAGCCGCAAGCGACTCCTCGTCGAAGTCGCGACGCGGCTGCCAGGGATTCGGGTGGATTTTGGAAATAGAAAGCTCTATGACCTTGCCCTTCTCATCCATGGCGGTGTCGAGGAGATTCGACAAGCCTCTTCCCAATTTACTTTTCCTCACGTTTCAATACCTCCCGAGTCAGTTTCTTGTACGCCTCCGCGCCTTTGGACTTGGGCGCGTAGGTCAAGATAGGCTCTCCGAAGCTGGGGGCCTCGGATAATTTCACGGTCCGGGGAATCACCGTGCGGAACACCCGGGAACCAAAATATTTCTTCACTTCCTCCGCCACCTGGAGAGACAGATTCGTCCGTCCATCAAACATGGTGAGGAGAATGCCCAGGATTTTGAGGGACGGATTCAGCCGGCGGGACACGATCTGCACTGTCTTCACCAGCTGCGAAAGCCCTTCCAAGGCATAGAACTCTGCCTGGATGGGGATCAGGATCGAGTCCGACGCCACCAGAGCATTCAAAGTCATGAGCCCCAAAGACGGCGGACAGTCGATCAAAATGTAATCGTACTCCGCCTTGAGGCACTCGATTTTTTGTTTCAAAAGAAATTCCCGCGCGTCCTCTCCCGCCAGCTCGATGTCCGCGCCGGCCAGGTCCAAGGACGAGGGAAGGAGGGAAAGTTTCTTCACCGCCGTCTTCACGATGGCGTCATGGGGATCCGCATCATCTAAGAGCACGTCGTAGAGATTCTTCTTGAAATCCACATCCTTCGACAAACCGCTGGTGGAATTTCCCTGGGAATCCTCATCAATCAAGAGCGTCCTCTTGCCGCGCTCGGCCAAGTACGCCGCTAGATTCACCGCCGTCGTAGTCTTCCCTACGCCGCCTTTCTGATTGATAATGCTGATAATCACGCCCATAGCTTTCTCCCTTTCATCGATAGTCCTCCTTATTATAGCATACTTATGGGGGAATTGTGAGAAAACGGTAGTGGTTTAGTGATCAGTGATCGGTGATTAGTGATCAGGACGCATTTTACATCAGTGCATACATACAGGTAACACCGCTATGTGTGCGTAGCGTCAAGCGCGCCCTGATCACTAATCACTAATCACTGATCACTAAACCGATAGCGTAAAACGTCATATTCTTGACAATCCCCTCCCTGTCTGCTACTCTAAATAGAAATAATTCAATTTGTCTATGAGGAGTACCTATGGAAGATATATATTTGGATACAGCCCGGCTCTTGAAGGCTATTTCCGATCCCAAACGGCTGAAGATCGTGGACATGCTCTCCTGCCACGCCCAGTGCGCCAACAAATTGCAGGAAGCCTTCTCCATCACCCAGCCCACCCTGTCCCACGACATGAAGGTCTTGGTGGAGGCGGGTCTCGTGCTGGACAAACGAGATGGGAAACACATTTACTATTCCCTGAATCCCGAAGGCCTGCAGCACCTCCATGACATCATGGGAGAAATATTTCAAAAGAAACCCCATTGCCTGTCGCAAAAAAAATGAGAGAAGCATTGACGCTTCTCTTTTTTATTTTCCTTTATGATAAGCTTGAAAGTGTATCGGTTGAGTGACAAATAGTGCGCGAAAGTTTTTCTGAATAGGTTCAGGGTTCAGGGGTCTGGGGGCAAGGGGTGGTGCGCCGCACAAATTATAAAGCGGCGCGAGTTTTGAAATGGGAGCGCGCGCACCTCTCTCCCCACTACCGTGAACCGTTTACCGTGTAACCGTTTACCGTGCATACGACCGCTGGCGAGCCGTGTGGCGATAAACTCTCGTGCGAAAGGTGTATCGTCTAACGGCTCGCTATCGGTATAAGAACCCTCTAACGGTTACACGGTAAACGGTTCACGGTAGTGAGGCAGCAGCTAAACGCGCCGACTTTCCAAACTTGCGGCGCTTCCTGATTTG
>CAVEMF010000222.1:0-4003 GCA_963616715.1 Ruminococcus bromii
TTTTCCGTATTGTTTTCCCCCTCCATTTCCTATAAAATAAAATCATATATTCATTCTATTTTCTCAAAGGAGGCCAGCAATGATTTCATTTCTCCTACTGACTGCCCTTGTCATTTTTCTCTGCGTTCTTTTGAACCGCGTGTCTGATAAACTGGGCATCCCTGTACTCTTAGCCTTTATCCTTCTAGGCATGTTCTTTGGCTCAGACGGCGTGGTGAAGATTTATTTTGAAAACTATGATTTCTCGGAGCAGATCTGCTCCACCGCTTTGATATTCATCATGTTTTACGGCGGCTTTGGTACGAACTGGAAAATGGCAAAGCCCATCGTGGCGCCGGCCATCCTGCTCTCTAGCCTCGGCGTCGTGAGCACCGCCGTCTTGACCGGGCTCTTCATTCACTTCGCCTTGGGCATCGAGTGGATCTTGAGCTTCCTCTTGGGCTCCGTCATCGCCTCCACTGACGCGGCGTCGGTCTTCTCCATCCTCCGTTCCAAAAGGCTGAACCTGAAATACAATACCGCTTCTCTCCTGGAAGTGGAAAGCGGTAGTAACGATCCCACAGCGTACATGATGGCCATCATCTGTATTTCTTTGATGAAAGGCTCGGCCGATGTGCTTTCTACCTTGGGACTGTTATTCTCCCAAATTTTCTTCGGCCTCTTCTTTGGCTTTGCCATTGCCTTCTTCGCCAAGATGGCATTGAAAAAGACCGCCTATCTCTCCGGCGGCTTTGACATGGTTTTCATGACCGCCATCGCCATCTTTTCCTACGCCGCGCCTTCTATGCTGGACGGCAACGGCTATCTTTCCACCTACATCACCGGTATCATTTTGGGAAATAGCCAATTCAAGGGAAAGAAAAATATCGTTCACTTCTTCGACGGCGCCACCAATTTAGTGCAGATGATGATCTTCTTCCTCTTGGGGCTTCTCTCTACACCTTCAAAGCTCCCCGACGTGGCATGGCCAGCCTTCCTCATCGCCCTCTTCATGACATTCATCGCTCGCCCGCTTACGGTCTTTGGGCTCATGGCGCCCTTCCGCGCACCGAAGGCCGTCATGGCGCTCACCTCTTTCGCAGGACTTCGCGGCGCGTCGGCCATCGTATTTGCCATCGTCGCCTACACCCAATCGCCGGCAGACGACCTGGTCTTTCACATCACCTTCTTCATCGTCCTTCTCTCCATCCTTTTCCAAGGTGCACTCCTGCCCTTGGCTGCAAGGAAATTGGACATGATCGACAACTCAAACGACGTCATGAAATCCTTCAACGATTACACCGAAGAAGCGCCGGTGCAATTCATCCAATTTACCATCCCCTCTCACCATTCCTGGTGCGGGAAATCTTTGCGAGAAATCACACTGCCGCCGGAGACCCTGGCTGTGCTCCTGTGCCGGGGCAAAGAAAAAATCATCCCCAGTGGCGATACCGTACTGGAAGAAAATGACGACCTGGTGCTCTCAGCCTTGAGCGTGAAGAATAGCACCGGCATCGAGCTCTCGGAAATCCACGTGGATGAAGGCAGCCGCTTCTACCACCGCTCCCTCGCCTCCCTCCACCTCCCGGCCGGCCACCTCATCATCTTGATCCTAAGGAATGGAAAAGTTATCATCCCCAAAGGGGATACGGTGATTGAAAAAGATGACCGACTGGTGATGAATGAGATGAAGTAGAGATAAATAAGGCTATAGGTTTAGTAATTAGTGGTCAGTGATCAGTGATTAGGACGCGTTTGGCATGCAAGACAGTAAGCGTTCTGGGTTTCCAACCTCCACCACTACCGCGGTCCCCCTCCTCCCGAAGGAAAGAGGTCACATAGCGGAAGTCGCGCCCTGATCACTACATACAAAAAGACGAAGCGAAATCAATTCGCTTCGTCTTTTTAATTGCTATGTCCTAGCCATTACTGCTGGCTTTTCTTTACGTTGGCGCTCTTGTATCTAGCCTGGCGAGAGAGGACCATCTTTCTCATGCGGATGCTTTCCGGAGTGACTTCGACCAGTTCGTCGTCGTTGATCCATTCCAGTGCGCTTTCCAGTGTGAACTGGCGGCATGGCGGCAATTTGATAGCGTCGTCGGAGCCGGAGGCACGGGTGTTGGTCAGATGTTTCTTCTTGCATGGGTTTACGTCCATGTCCTGGTCACGAGCGTTTTCGCCGATGATCATGCCTTCGTAGACTTCTACGCCTGCATCGAGGAAGAGTTCACCACGGTCGAGAACGGAGTTCAGGCCGTAAGCGGTGGTGGTGCCGGCTTCGAATGCCACCAGGGACCCTCTGGTTCTGCCCGGGATGTCTCCTTTGTATGGAGCGTAGCCCTGGAATACATGGTACATGATGCCGGTGCCGCGGGTGGTGGTGAGCATTTCATTTCTAAAACCGATGAGGCCACGAGCGGGGATGGAGAATTCCATCTTCATGTAGCCGGCCAGTTCTTCCATGGAAATCATTTCTGCTTTTCTCGGTCCAAGGCCTTCCATGACAGCGCCCATGAATTCCTGCGGTACTTCGACAGTCAGACGTTCGATTGGTTCGCACTTCTGGCCATTGATGACTTTGTAAATAACCTGGGGCTTGGAAACTTCCATTTCAAAGCCTTCGCGGCGCATGGTTTCGATGAGGACGGACAGGTGAAGTTCACCGCGGCCGGAAACCTTGAATGCGTCAGAGGTATCGGTATCTTCTACGCGAAGAGCCACGTTGGTTTCGATTTCTTTATAGAGACGCGCACGGATGTGGCGGGAGGTGACGAAATCACCTTCGCGGCCGGCGAACGGGCTCTTGTTGACATGGAATACCATGGACAGGGTCGGTTCGTCGATGTGGATAGCCGGCAGCGCTTCCGGATTGGTAGCGTCAGCTACGGTTTCGCCGATATTGATATCTTTGAAGCCAGCCATAGCAATGATGTCGCCTACTTTCGCTTCTTCTACCGGGGTGCGCTTCATCCCCTGCCAGTTGAAGAGCGCGCCGATGTGGTCGGTACGGATCTTTTCGCCATTGGTGATAGCGACGGTCATGCCCTGCTTAGCGGTGCCACGGGTCACGCGGCCGATAGCCACCTTGCCCAGGTAGTCGTCGGCTTCCAGTGTGGTCACCATGACCTGCAGGCCCGCATCCGGGTCGCCCTCCGGACATGGGCAGCACTTCAGAATGGTTTCGAAGAGGGGATCCAGGTTCTTGCCTTCGTCATTCATGTGGAGCTTAGCGATACCGCTACGAGCGGATGCATAAAGCAGCGGGAAATCGAGCTGGTCATCATCAGCTTCCAATTCCAGGAAGAGTTCGAGGACTTCACCTTCGACATCGGAAATACGCTGATCCGGACGGTCGATTTTATTGATCACAACGATTGGTTTCAGTTTGTGTTCCAATGCTTTGCGCAGTACGTACTTGGTCTGCGGCATCGGGCCTTCGTGAGCATCTACGAGAAGGAGAACGCCGTCTACCATGTTGAGAATTCGTTCTACTTCGCCGCCGAAATCCGCATGCCCTGGGGTGTCGACGATATTGATCTTCACTCCATCGTGCATTACAGAGGTATTCTTTGCCAGGATGGTGATGCCGCGTTCACGTTCCAGCGGATTGGAGTCCATGACGCGTTCAGCGACCTTCTGGTTATCTCTGAAAATATGGCTCTGCTTCAGCATAGCATCTACCAGAGTCGTCTTACCATGGTCGACGTGAGCGATGATGGCAATATTGCGGATGTCTTCTCTTTTCATTTCTTTCCTTTTCCCCCTCGGGCTAACATAACGTTTCTCTCTATATGTATATAGAAATAGAAACTGCGATGAGTCTCTCTGCACATGGCAAGATGCTCATTTCTCTCTATAGAACAATAGTACAATTTATTTTACCACAGGAACGCAAGAGAATAAAATTATTTTTTAAACTTTTTGCAAATGGCCCCGCCGCCAAACTTAGCCCCGGGAGCGTGCCTCATCGATTTAGCCCGAAAGCCGGTTGTGAGTAAAAGGTTCAGGGGGCAGGGTTCAAGGG
>CAVEMF010000223.1:0-3994 GCA_963616715.1 Ruminococcus bromii
CCCTTGCATCTATGACTTTTTTGTTATAAAGTATATCTTATAAGCAACACACATTCCTATAGCATATACTTCAAGGCTAAAAGGCGTGCATGATTTCAAAAAAGAAATTTTTATATAGGAATGGGAGCTTAAATGTTATAAAATAATTTTTATATCTCTTAATGGATCGGTGAGTAACGCTGGTGGTTTAGTAATTAGGGGTCAGTGATTAGTGATCAGGGCGCATTTGGCGCCATTCACACATAGTGGTATCACCTATAGATGTGCGCCGATATTAAACGCGTCCTGATCACTGACCCCTGATCACTGATCACTAACTTTCTAGCCATAAAAACACATTTAGATGGAGGTCGATGCTATGATACTTCCTTTGCTGCTCTTTTTCCTGCCGCTGGTGACGGCGGTGGTGCTGCTCTTTTATCGGAACGCTTCTTTCCGCACCACGCTGGTGAAGTTTTCCTCAGCGGCCATGATGGTGCTGTCGGTGGCAGTGGCGGTGACCTTCTTTGATTCGCCGCAGAAGTTTTCCATCGGCGGCGAGTGGATGAAGATGCTCATGATGGGCGTGGACGCGCTGGCGGTCTTGGCGGTGCTCTACTATGCCCGCAAGTTCAAGCGCTACAGCATCGGCGCCCTGGGGCTCTTCCAATTTCTCATCATCTCGGCCTTCGAATATCACATGGGCGATAAGATCTATGTGTCCTGGGATTTCATCATCGATAATTTCGCGCTCATCATCATCTTGATCGCCGGCATCATCGGCGGCCTCATCGCGGTGTACTCCTTGGGCTACATGGCGCAGTACCACAGGAAGCACGTGGGCATCGAGGACAATCGAGGATTCTTTTTCTTCGTGGTCTTCCTTTTCCTTTCGGCTATGTTCGGCCTGGTCATGTCGAATAACCTTCTCTACATGTACACCTTCTGGGAAATCACGAGCCTGTGCTCCTTCCTTTTGATCGGTTACTCCCGCACCAACGATGCGATTCACAATTCCTGCAAGGCTCTGTGGATGAACCTCTTGGGCGGCCTCGCCTTTGCACTGGCCATCGTGTGGCTTGGAGAAAATTATTACACCGTAGAGCTCTCCATGCTGGTGAACCTGGGTCGCAGCCAGGTGAATGTGGAGCTGGCGGTGGCGCTGCTCGTCTTCTGCGGATTTACGAAATCGGCGATGATGCCTTTCTCCGGTTGGCTCTTGGGCGCCATGGTGGCACCGACGCCGACCTCTGCGCTCCTTCATTCCTCCACCATGGTCAAGGCCGGCGTCTTCCTCATCGTGAAGCTGACGCCTGTGCTCGGTGCGAACCACGTGGGCACCATGGCCATGCTGGTAGGCGGCATCACCTTCTTCTTCGCTTCTTGCGCGGCGATTTCTCAGTCCGATGGCAAGAAGGTCTTGGCGTACTCTACGATTTCCAATCTGGGTTTGATTGTCTGCTGCGCCGGCACCGGTTCCTATGAAGCGGCGTGGACAGCCATCATGATTATTATTTTCCACGCCGTGGCCAAGAGTCTTCTCTTCCTCACCGTGGGCACCGCGGAGCAGCAGCTGGGCAGCCGCAACTTGGAAAGCTTCGACGGCGTTTTCAATTCCATGCCCCGCCTGTCTCTGTGCATGGTGATTGGTATCTGCGGCATGTTCCTCGCGCCATTCGGCATGCTGATTTCTAAATGGGCGGCTATGAAAGCTTTCGTAGATGCAGGGCAGCCGCTGCTCCTTCTGGTCTTGGTGTACGGCTCGGCGACGACCCTCTTCTACTGGACCAAGTGGCTGGGGAAAATCACCACTTATATCCCGACGAACGAAAATCGCGAAGTGGGCATCTTAGGCGTGGAGTGGACGGCGCTCAAAACTCTCGCCGCCTTGACGCTCATCGTCTGCGTGCTCTTCCCTGTGATTTCTGAATACATGGTCATCCCGTACCTGGCGCTCACCTATCACGCCACCGCGGAGGTCATCGCCCAAAGCAACCTGTGGATCATGTCGCTCCTCGTATTTCTTCTCATCATCCTGCCGCTGCGCTTTGGCAAGACGCGGCACAAGCGGCAGGTCATCACGAACCTCTCCGGTGAAAACCTGGGCCACGACACCGAGTACCGCGGCGCCGCCGGCCACGTGGTGCCGATCTCCCTTCGCAACTGGTACTTAGAGACCTGGTTTGGCGAAGATAAAATGAAACTTTGGGGCTACACCGCTGCCATGGCCTGCGTGCTCATGGAGCTGTCCCTCACGGCAGGAGGTGTCTTCCATGTCTGATTACATCATGCACATCGCCGGAGGACTTCTCTACATCCTCTTGGCGCCCCTCATCGGCGGACTCCTTGCCGGAATGGATCGGAAAATTTCCGCCCGCATGCAGCGCCGCGCCGGCCCGCCGCTTCTCCAGCCTTTTTACGACGTCCTGAAACTGTGGGACAAGGAAGCCATGTCCGTCAATAAGGCGGAAGGCTTCTACATCTTTGGCTTCTTCCTCTTCGTGGTCCTGACCGGCGGGATCTTCTTTGCCCAGGGCGACATTCTCCTCGCAGTCTTCACTCTCACCATGGCCAGCGTGTGCCTCATCATCGCGGCCTACGCCGTGAACTCGCCGTACAGCCAGGTGGGCGCGGAACGCGAACTGGTGCAGACCATGGCCTACGAACCCATGCTCCTCATGGTGCCCCTGGGCTTCTATCTCGCCGGTGGCAGCTTCTCGGTGGGCGACATCCTCACAAGCGAGCATATGAATATCCTCCGCATGCCCGGCATCTTTGCAGGCCTCTGCTTCATCCTTCTCATCAAATTCAGGAAATCTCCTTTTGATATTTCCATGTCCCACGAAGCGCACCAGGAACTCATCGGCGGCGTGACCACAGAAATCACCGGCCGGACGCTGGCCATCGTGGAGCTGGCGCACTGGTATGAAAATGTATTCCTCTTCGGACTGGTGATGCTCTTCTTCGCCTCCGACTCCCTGTGGACCTGGATCCTGGGCTTTGTCATTTGTGAAATCGTATTCTTCGGAGAAATCCTCGTCGATAACTGCTGCGCCCGCATCAAATGGGAGCGCATGCTGGCCTCCACCTGGATGGTGGGCCTCATGGCAGGATTCTTGAATATTGCATTTTTGATGTACTTTAACTAAAAGGGATAAGGGATAAGGGATAAGGGATAAGGACTTGCTTACTTGCTTCCTCACACAATCCTCGTTCCTCCTTCTGGAGAAAAAGGGGGACGTGATGATGGCGTTGCAGTCAAACGCGCCCTTATCCCTTATCCCCTATCCCTAACTAAAGAGAGGAGAGAATATGAGTTTTGAAAAGAAATCGCCGTGGCTGATTCATTACGATGGCTCCTCCTGCAATGGATGCGACATCGAAGTCCTGGCTTGTTTGACACCGCTCTACGACGTAGAGCGTTTTGGCATTGTAAATACCGGCGACCCGAAGCACGCCGACATCTTCCTGGTCACCGGCGGTGTGAACGCGCAGAACCTTCCCGTAGTGCGCCAGATCTATGAACAGATGCCGGAGCCTAGGGTGGTCATCGCCGTAGGCACCTGCGCCTGCACCGGCGGCGTCTTCCGCGAATGTTACAACATGCTCGGCGGCATGGACAAAGCCATCCCCGTAGACGTCTACGTCCCCGGCTGCGCCGCCCGCCCCGAAGCCATCATTGATGGCGTGGTAAAAGGACTGGGCGTGCTGGAAGAGAAGAAACGGGCGCTGAAATAAAGGTTCAAGGGTCAAGGGGCAGGGTTCAAGGGGAGGTGCGGCGCACAAATCAGGAAGCGCCGCAAGTTTGAAAAGTCGACTCACATCTCTATATTTCCAAACTCACGCCGCTTTTTAATTTGATGCGGCGTACCACCACTCGAACCTTGAACCCTGAACCTTGAACCTGTCCCGATACATTTATTTCTCGATCTTTTGCCATAGGTAAAAAGGAGAATCCATATGAAACAGCAAATCATCGCGATCCGCCCGGAGGATCTCCTCGAGAGGGTGGCGC
>CAVEMF010000224.1:0-3973 GCA_963616715.1 Ruminococcus bromii
GAATAAAAATTCTTATGATTTTTGAATCTTCGATTTAATCAGTGGTTCCCTAGGTCGGAAGAGGAGGAATTTCCATGAAAAAAATGTGGGCTCTCATGCTTTCTGCGTGCTTATTGGCAGGTGTGGCTGGTTGCGGTAGTGAGCAGCAGAAACCGGAAGGGGCAATCACCCAGAAGGTGGCAGAAGCACCGAAAATGCAGGATTTCGCTGCGGTCACTGATGTGAAGGCAGAGCAGAAAAATGTGTACGCTGTAGTGAAAGCAATGAATGGCTCCTATTGGAAAGAAATCATCCGCGGCATGAAGGAAGGCGGCGAGAAACTGGGCGTCAATGTCTATGTAGGCGGCGTCTTGAAGGATGGCGACTGGGAAGTGCAGCGCGACATGCTGAAAGACATGAAAGGCAAAAAAGCCGACGCTATCGTCCTGGGACCGGCTGACAGTATGGGACTCACAGAGACTGCGCATAACCTTCGAAACGACAAGCTCCCGGTGATCCTGGTGGATACCATGCTGAATACGGAAGACTACGATGCCGCTTATATGACAAACAACCTGGCAGCCGGCGCACAGATGGCGCGCAAGATGGTAGAAATGCTGAAGGCAAGCGGCGTATCTGAGACCGATCAGGCCACCATCGTCATGCACGTCAGCAACCTGGCCAGCCGTACCACGTCCGAACGTCTCGACTCCGCAGTAGCAAACTGGTACACCGTAGCCCCGGCCAACTGGAAGATCGATAAGAAATACCTCATCAACTACGGCGATGACAAGATTGCCGAAGACCTGGTGAAGGATGCCATGAAAAACATCCCGAATCTGAAAGGCATCTTCGCCTGCAACAACAGCTCCACCAAAGTGACCGTAAAGACCATCATGGACGCCGGTCGCAAAGACATCTGCATCATGGGCTTCGATATGAGCGACCCTGTGAAGGAAGCGCTGCAGAACAAAGACTACCACTTCGCAACCGTCGTACAGAACCCATACCAGATGGGCTATGAATCTGTAAAGACGGCCAAAGAAGCCACAGAAGGCAAAGCACCGGCTATGAGAAATGTGGATACCGGCATCACCATCACCGACCATAGCAATTATAGGAAATAAAATTTCTTGAGAAATCGAGAAAATAAGAACGTCAAGAAAGAGATGGGCTTACCGCCTGTCTCTTTTTCATTACTTTCTTCCTATTAAGCCCTCTTCTCTGAAGAGGATGCCCGAATGGCGGGTGATGTTTCGCGGAGAACTTTCTTCCATATGCAATTAGGAGAACGAGCAATAACTTAAAAGTACTTGGCAAGATAATAACTTTTAAGTATAATATAGAAGGAAAGAGGGGAAGCTAAGTTTGCACAAGATATATTTTTACAAAGATAGGAATGGCAACGAGCCGGTAGCCGAATACATATCGGAGTTAGCCCGGAAAAAAGACAAGGATAGCCGTATAAAACTAAACAAAATAAGAGACTATATTAAAGTGTTGAGCGAATATGGAACGCCGGCGGGAGAGCCTTATATAAAGCACCTTGAAGGGGACATATGGGAATTAAGACCTCTTCGAGACAGAATACTTTTTGTGGGCTGGGTAAATGGAAGTTATGTATTATTACACCAGTTCATGAAGAAAACGCAGAAAACACCTGCGAGGGAGATAGAAAAAGCAAAACGGGAGCTTGCAGATTTGATAGAAAGGGGCGAACAATATGAATAACGCTATTGGGAGAGACGTTTTAGAGTATATGGACACGCTTTTGACCCCAGAGGAAGTGGCAGAAAGCAATCTTAGAGTTGCTCTTATTGGAGAATTGATTAAAGCAAGACAGGAAAAAGGATTAAGCCAAAAGAAACTTGAGGAACTTAGCGGAGTTAGACAGCCAATTATAGCTAGAATGGAGAAAGGACTTACAAGCCCACAGCTTGACACCATTCTCAAAGTATTAGCCCCGCTTGGAAAAACTCTTGCAGTAGTACCTATCCATAATCAATAAACAAAACAAACCGGAAGCTCAGCTAAAATGCTGGGCTTTTGCATTCAGCAGTGCACTTTTTCTTTGTCATGATTTGTGACATCTTTCCTGTGAAAGGTGGTAAAAAAATAAGTGCTTGTCTACTTTCTCATCTCCCCCTCCCGTAGTACAATGTAAAGTAGTGAGTGTTCTATTTCATCATCTCAAATTCTCAAGGTTTCTCATACTCTCAAGAAGGAGCATACTATATGCATATCACCTGTGAAGGGCGCAGTTTTGATTTCCTACCCGGTGCTACGCCGCAGCATTTGTGGGATATGGTTCGCGGCGATCGGCCGAAGGAAGCGGCAGTACTGGCGGAAATCAATGGAGCTGTCATCGATTTCCAGACGACTTTCCAAGAAGATGGCGAGGTGACCTGGATTCCCCTGGATTCGCCAAAGGCTCACTATGCCTATGTGCGAAGTGCGATTCTTCTTTTGGTATCGGCGGTGAAAGAGCTTTTTGGTGAAGCGGCCGATGTGAAGGTGAAGCATTCTCTGGGCATGGCGCTTTATTGTGAATTTAAGGACGGCCATGTGCCGCTGCAGCGAGAGCTGGACCGGCTGGACGAAGTGATGCGACATATGGTGAAAGAAGGCTGGCCCATCACGAAGATTTCCGTGGGCATGAAGCGGGCCATGGCATTCCTCCGAATGACCGGGCGCACCGATGAAATGGAGCTCCTTTCGCCTTTGGAAATGGATAGCGTCATCAATGTGGACCAGTGCGGCTCTGTGGCGGATTATTTCTTTGGCCCCATGCTGCCGGATATGAGTTATGTGATTTCCTTTCGCCTGAAAGCCTATGCGCCGGGTTTTCTCCTGCAGCTGCCGCCGGCAGACGGCATCGAACTGATTGACGAAGGGGAAGCGGATCCGCTTTTTGCGAAAGTCTTTTTGGAAAGCCAAAATTGGACGGAGCTCATTGGCTGCCAATCCTTGGCGAAGCTGAATAAATCCATGGAAGATGGGCGGATTTATGATTATATTTCCATCGCTGAAGCGCTGCACGAGAAGAAATTGGCGGAGCTGGCGGATATCATCTGCCGTCAGAATCCCAAGCTTCGCCTCATCTGCACCGCCGGACCTTCCTCATCGGGAAAGACCACCTTTTTGAAGCGCCTCATCGTGCACCTCCGCGTGAATGGCGTTCATCCGGTGATGCTCTCGCTGGATGACTATTTCTACAATCGCGACGAGATGGATGGGAAGGATTGGGAGGAAATCCATGCCATCGATCTGGAACTTTTTGAAAACACGGTCATGGCTCTCCTGGAAGGGAAAAAGGTGCGGCTCCCTCATTTCAATTTCATGACAGGGAAGAAAGAGTGGGGGGAGGAAGAGGTGCAGCTCGGCGCCGGCCAGCCGATCCTGGTGGAAGGCCTTCATGCGCTGAATCCGCGGCTGACCTACTTCGTGCCGGGCTACCAGTGCATGCGCATCTATCTGAGCGCCCTGACGCAGCTCACCATCAATGATCATAACCGGATCTCCACCTCCGACACCCGCCTCCTGCGCCGCATGGTGCGGGATATGCAATTCCGCGGGCACAGTCCGGAGAAAACGCTGCTCTCTTGGAAAAATGTGCGAGAAGGGGAAGGAAGAAATATTTTCCAGTTCCAAAGTCTGGCAAATGTGGTCTTCAATTCCGCGCTTCTTTACGAAATCCCGGTACTGAAAAAAATCGTAAAGCCTCATCTGGAAAAAATCACCCCCGATAATCCCTGCTACGCTCAGGCCCAAAGGCTCCTGGAATTCCTCCGCCCCTTCCGCGAACTGGACGCCTCCCTCGTCCCCGATACCTCTCTTCTCAGAGAATTTGTGGGATATGAGGGGCTGGGGAAATCGTTCTTAAATAGGTAGTTTATAGTGATCAGTGATTAGTGATTAGTGATCAGGACGCATCTAACGCTAGGGAACCACTGATTAAATCGAAGATTCAAAAATCATAAGAATTTTTATTCAT
>CAVEMF010000225.1:0-3965 GCA_963616715.1 Ruminococcus bromii
CCAATTATTTGGAGTACAGTTCGACGATGTTGGTTTCGTTGACTTCGTCTTTGTATGGGAGTTCGTCTCTCTGCGGGAAACGAACGAGGGTAGCGGTCCAGTTTTCGAAGGATTTTTCGATGTATGGGAGATCGAAGGTCTTCAGTTCCTGGAAGGACTGTTTGAACATTTCATTTGCTCTGTAGGAGTCGCGGAGGGAAACTACCTGGCCAGCGCGGAGCGGGTAGGACGGGATGTCCACTCTCTTGCCATCTACATTGATGAGGCCGTGGGTAACCATCTGGCGAGCCTGACGGATGGAGCGTGCAAAGCCTGCGCGGTATACTACGTTGTCGAGTCTGGTTTCCAGGAGGAACAGCAGGTTTTCGCCAACGACGCCGGACATTCTCTTTGCTTTATCGTAATAGCGGTAGAACTGCTTTTCAAGCAGGTTGTACATTGCTTTGACTTTCTGTTTTTCTGCGAGCTGGATGCCGTATTCAGACTGTTTCTTCTGGTGAGCATCTGCTACCTGCCGTTTTAACGCTTTCGGATGGCCGTATACATTTACGCCGAAACGTCTGCTGGTCTTAAAACGGAGATTTCTGTTTGTTGCCATTGTGTAAATCACCTCTCTAAAAATATCGCTACCCGATTTGAATAGCTCTAGGTATTATATACGGACGCAAAGGAAATGTCAATCCTTATTTCTTTACAAACCGAAGGATCGCCCGCATCAAAAGCTTCGGGTTGATGGGTTTGGATACATGGTCATTCATGCCGGCCTCGCGGGTCTTTTCTTTGTCTTCGCTGAAGGCATTGGCGGTCATGGCGATGATGGGGATTTCCTTCGCATCGCTTCTATCCAAGGCGCGGATTCGCCGCGTAGCCTCGCAGCCATCCATGACAGGCATCATCATATCCATGAGGATCACGTCGAAGGAGCCCGGCTTTGATTTCTTGAAAGTGTCTACCGCTTCCTCGCCGTTCCACGCTTTGGTGACGATAGCACCTTCGCTTCCGACCATGAATTCGGAGATTTCCATATTGAGCTCATTGTCCTCTACGAGGAGGATGCGAAGGCCGGAGAGAGTAGCGCCCTTTCCTTCTTCTTCATCGGTATGCCCGATGTCCTCGCCCTCGTAAATTTCAAAGGGGATGGCGACGGTGAAGGTGGTCCCTACGCCCTGCTTGCTGGTAAAGGAAATAGTACCACCCATCTTTTCTACCAAGCTTTTGGCAATAGGCATGCCCAGGCCCGTCCCGCCATAAGCGGTCTTGGTGGTCTCGTCTTCTCGGGTAAATGGCTCGAAGAGTTTTTCCTGATACTCTTCGCTCATGCCGATGCCCGTGTCTTCACAGATGAAAACCAAGGTGGAGTGGGTCTCATCTTTGGGGATTTCCTTGCAGATGAGATGGATTTCGCCGCCCTCTCGATTGTATTTCACCGCATTGGTCATCACATTCATCAAGAGGCGCTTCAGGTGGGTCACGCTGCCGATATAGTTCCAGTGGGAAATATGTTCCAGTTTCTTTGTACAAGTAATGCCTTGCTCGGTGGCCAATTTTTCGATCACGTTGGTGAGCTCGCCCATCGTTTCGCGAAGCTCAAAGGGCTTTTCGTCGAGCACAATTTTGCCGGACTCCAATTTCCCCATATCCAGCACTTCATTGATGAGCTCCAAAAGAAGTTGGGAGGCCCCTTTGATCTTACTCCTGCACTCGTCCTGTTTCTTCAAATCATCTCGGTAATGGTCCGCCACTTCGATCATGCCGACGATGCCATTGATCGGTGTGCGGATGTCGTGGCTCATGCGCTGCAGGAATTCGGTCTTCGCCCGGTTCGCCGCCTGGGCTTTCTTGGCAGCTTCCATGATTTCTTCGTGGTAAACCTGCTCTTTCTCCGCTTCCCGCTGCTTATGGGTGGCATACGAGTTTTGGAGCGTCAGCCAGATAACGCCCACCACCAGGCAGTAAAGGAAGAAAACCATGGCCATATTCTGCATTATAGGCGCCCACACCTCTTTAGCAGGCGTAAACATATAAATGTAATAGTCGCGCTGCTTGAGCATCACGCCATAGGCCTTACGGCTCTCTACATACATCATATGATGGCTGTCTTTATTTTCCTTCAGATCCTGCACGCCGGCGAGAGAGTCAGAATTGGCACCGATCAGATTTCTTTCATTGGCAGCGATGACGAGGCCATCGCTCACCACCATGATGATGCCATCTTTTTCGGAATTATAGCCCGAGAGGATATTCTGCACCGGCAGGTTATAGGTGAGAGCATACTGAGACGGCGTATAGTAGTACACCGCCACCACGCCTTTCGCGTCGCTCCGGCCGCAAGCCGCCATGTCCATATAGCCGCCACCGGGGATTTCCACGCGGTGGGCATAGATCTTGGCACCATATTTCGCTGTATCCAGCACAGCCTGATTCTCCAACGCACCGGAAATCAGCGACGCAAAGCCCGGGCGGCTGTGATACTCCTCTGTAACTTTGCCATTTTCATCCATGAGGACGATGCCGCTCAGCCAAAAGCCGGTCGTATGATTGGCCAAAAGCTCCTCATCGATGGCTCTCCCGGCCGCTGCTTCTATTTGCAGATTGCGGCTCAGCTGCCGCGCACTTTCGATGAGACGCAGGAGCGCCTGGGACTGGTTCGCTTCATTGTAATTGGTGTAGGTACTGCACTGCACCTTCACATAGCTCACCGTATCCAAAAGACGTTTTTCCACTTCTGCCTTTCGGGTCATATGGAAGAAGAAATAGGAAACGGACATGACCACAAGGCCTACCGCAAAGCTTAAAAGCCAGAACTTTTTCATTCGGTTTGATGGATTAGTAGCCAAGCTTTTCCACCTCCAAATAATTTTCCGGGTGCTCTACATATTTCCCGATAATTTTTTCCGACGTCCCATCTTTGCGCATGGCCTCCAGGGCCTGATACAGCTCCTTGTCCAGCCCGCGGCGGTCATTTTTCGAAAAAGCCACGCCGATGCCTACGGTCATCAGGTCCTCCGGCAGGATGCGATAATGGGTGTCGTAGTCCTTCATGTATTGCAGGATCGACGTCTCATGGGCCGCCACGGCATCCACATAGTTTTTCCCAAGGAGCGTATAGAGGAGCGCGCGATTGCCCAGGCTGATGAGGTTATTCACCTGAGGGATTCTTTCGTCGGTGCGCTTTAGAAATATGCCTTCCGGCTTCGTGGTGGTCTGTACGGCGATATTTCTCCCTTCCAAGTCAGAGAGATGATAAATATCGCTGCTCTCATTCACTGCCACCACCTGGCGGCTCACCATGTACGGCCCCGCCCAGCGATAATCATCCATACGGCCGATCATGGAGAAACAGCCCCAGATGCAATCGATCTGCCCGCTGTCCACCAGCTCCGTCTTCTTCTCCCAGTCGATATTGACGATCTCCACCTGGTAACCCATGCGGCCGAAAGCCTCCCGCGCCAGGTCCACGTCGATGCCCGTAGGCACGCCGTCTTCATTGAAATAATTGTAAGGCGGATAGCGGTCACTCCCCACCTTGATGACAGGCTTCGCCGCCCCCTGCCGAGTCTCCGTCTCACCGCCGCAGCCGGCCAAAAAAGCAGCCGCCATGCCGATCAAAGCAATGGCTGCGAAAATTTTCTTTATCTTCATAATGCCCCTCTTCTGTAAATCCTAGTAAACCAAGTTTATGGTATCATTTCCCCTACTCAAAATGCAAGAAAGTTTAGAAATTTTACGAAGGGTTTACGGGGGAACAGGGATAGAGGATTCGTAGTCGGTGGTCGGTAGTCGGTAGTCGGGGCGCGTTTAGCCGATTCCAAACATGGCAAGCTTTCCGCTATCGATTTAATAGTCGGTGATCGGTAATGCTATTAAGTTAAGGGTTTTAAATACCAGCAGCTAGAATATTATGTTATGCAAGCCTCAATCCGTAGACCCTTGGAGAAGGGTCGCGCAAAGCGCCGGATAGAAAT
>CAVEMF010000226.1:0-3960 GCA_963616715.1 Ruminococcus bromii
GCGAGGAGATTCACCGCCTTGCGGCCTTCCATGGTGTAGCGGCTGATGAGCTCGGCCACGCCGTCCTCGAGGTGCACCGATAATTTTTCCGCCGCCCGTTCCACGATGGAAATAATGTGCGCCGGCTCCAAGGGGGCGAAATAAATTTCCGCACAGCGCGAGCGGATGGCGGGATTGATTTCCTCCGGGCTTCGGGTGGTGGCGCCGATCAAAATGAAATCCGCCGGCGCACCGTCTTTGAAAAGCTTCCGAATGTAGGCGGGGATGAGCGGGTCCTCTTCGTCGTAGTAAGCCGACTCGAAGCGGACTTTCTTGTCCTCCAGGACTTTGAGGAGTTTATTTAAAAGGATCGGATCCAGTTCGCCGATTTCATCGAGAAATAAAATCCCCCCATGAGCTTCGGTGACAAGCCCGGGCTTCGGCTCGGGGATGCCTTCGTCGGCCAGGTCCTGCCGCGCGCCTTGGTAAATCGGGTCATGCACCGAGCCGATCAAGGGGTCGGTCATGTTGCGGCTGTCCCATTGGAGAGTCGTGCCGTCGCACTCGATGAAGGGCGCGTCTTTCCCAAAGACCGTGTAGCCCCGCTTCTTCGCTTCCTCCAGGACCAGGCGGGCGGCAGTGGTCTTCCCCACCCCCGGCGGGCCGTAGAGGAGAAGGTGCTCCGGGTAGGGCGAGGCGATGCGCGACGCCAGGGCCTCCACCGCTTCCTCTTGGCCAATGATTTCCGAGAGCGCCGCCGGACGCACCACCTGCATCACCGAGGCAGTGAGCTGCACCTTGTCCATGGCTTCCAATTTTTCGAGCCGTCGCTTGCTCTCCGGCGTCTCTACGCTTTCGGTTTCCTCTTCGATGATTTCCCGCCGGATCTCCTCCACGTACTCCTGGTGCCGCTCCTCCAAGCGGGCGGTGATTTTTTCCTCCAGCTGCTTCTCCACAGCCTGGCGCGAAAGGATTTCCGCCAGCTTCTCCTCCATCTTGTCCAGGAGTATGGGAATCTCCGCGTCCTGGGGCTGGTGGTGATACTCCCGGCTCTCGAGAATCAGCCGCGCCATGCCGATGAGCCGTATCCGCGGACTCTCGTCATGAATATATTTCACCGCGTTGTAGCGGCTCGCTTGCACAATGAGCTGCTCGGGCCCGATGGCGGAGGCGTAGATGCTGTAAATCGCATTCAGCTGCCGATTCAGCTCCGCGTCCGACAGCCCGCCGTCCAGCTGGCTCTTGATCTTATTCAAAAGCTCGGTCACGTCGTCCATATGCATCCCTCCTTTTGGTTACTATCATACCACAAGAGAAAGGGCGCGATAAGGAGCGACTGGTGAAAGTGAGGAGTTAGGAGGGAGGAGTGAGGAGTGGAAGTGCGGCGCACATATGAAGAAGCGCCGCGAGTTTTTGAAATAGGACGCGCGTACCTGCTTCCTCGCTACCGTGACCCGTTTACCGTATAACCGTTAACCGGCTCGTTTAACGCTAGCGAGAAATGGAGAGCCAAGCAAAATCGTTAGTAAATGGTTGTGCTGCTAGCCTTACGTGCATTATGCCGATGCTTAACGTAGATTGTTATTCTAGCCCTACGTGAGTAGACCCTTGGAGAAGGGTCGCCCGATAGGGCCGGATAGAAATGCGCCGAAGGCGCATGCTCAGCAATAGCCCAAAGCATGCTGATGTTTGCGTGCAGTCCCGCGTGATTCCGCTACTGCTGGTTATGCGCCTACGGCGCATTTCTATCCTCCGCTATCGCGCGCCCCTTCTCCAAGGGGCTACTCATGTAAGGCCAGCAAAACAATCTGCGCTAAGCATCTGCATGACGCACGTAAGGCCAACGAAGCAAAAAGAGACTAGGTGCTTCACGGCTTCGCTCCATGTCCCGCTAGGGAAGCACTGATTAAATCGCCATCTGAATTTCGGAAAAGCCCAATGGTGCAAGACGAGGAGGAATTCCCCGCGAATACCGAAGTATTTAAGGGGGAGTCCGACGAAGTATTGCGCCATTGGGCCATGAAAAGCAATTTAATCAGTGCTTCCCTAGCATCAAAAGACTCGGTGTATGGTCATACGGTAAACGGTTCACGGTAGTGGGAAAGCAGCCAAACGCGCCTGCTATCTGGCTCTATCTCTGCCGGCGTCTCGTGGGGAGCGCTTACAAGCTCCAAGCTCATAGCTCCCAGCTATGAGAAAGCAGGTACACACGCCCTTATCCCTTATCCCCTATCCCTCAAACTCATAACCCCCGCCCCTTCCGTCCCAAAATTTGCATAATGCTTCCCATTGACATTTGCACCCCCCATCCTGTATAATCACTTTCAACTTCACAGAAGAAGCAAACCCTTAGAAGGGAAAGAGTAATTTTCTTATTGTCTTCCTAGAGAGCCGGGGCATGGTGAAATCCGGCAGGACAGGGAAAATGAAAATCATCCCGGAGGTGCGGTGCTGAATCTCATTAAGCGCCGACGTCATTTCCACGTTATAGGAAACGCGTATGTTGGTACGTTGTAGAGCGCCTGAAGGAGAAATCTTTTCAGGAACCAGGGTGGTAACGCGGAACTGTATCCGTCCCTCATTTTGAGGGACGGATTTTTTTATTTCCAAGTCCCGGCTCTCCGACGAAAAGAAGAAAGAAGGGATTTATCTTGGAAAGTGATATTAGAGATTTAAAAACGTATCGGTTTAGTGATCAGTGATTAGTGATCAGTAATCAGGGCGAGATTTAAAAGGGCGAAGCCTTTCCTATTAAACCCTCTTCCTCTGGAAGGGGGAGGGCCCGAAGGGCGGGGGTTGGTGGTAGCCCAAGCAGCTGCATCCTCGCCCAACCCCCCTGCCCCCCTTCCGGAGGAAGGGGGTAAATACGACAAATAAAGTCGGTGTCAAGCATCGATACTGACGCCCTGATCACTGACCCCTGACCACTAATTACTAGGCCCCCAGCCCTAATTCCCCACTACATTCGAAAGGATTCTCTATCATGAAAAAACTCTGTCAAATGCTCGCGAAATATTTCGGCGTCCTCGCCGTGGTCTTTTTGGCCTTGGGCCTTGTGACTCCCACCAGTTGGCTGTGGGTCCTGGGCAAGGTGGGCGGCGTGTCCGTCTTGTCTCTCCTCCTTGGCGTCATCATGTTCGGCATGGGCACCACGCTGGACCTCAAAGATTTCCTCGTGATCCTTCGCCGTCCCCGGGATGTATTCCTCGGGGCGCTGGCGCAGTACACCGTGATGCCCTTCCTGGCTTTTGCGCTGGCCATGGCTTTCCAGCTTGACGCCGGCCTCACTGCCGGTCTCGTGCTCCTGGGCACCTGCCCCGGCGGCACCACCAGCAACGTGATCACCTACATGAGCAAGGGGGATCTCGCCTACTCGGTCACCATGACCTCAGTCTCCACCCTCCTCTCGCCGATCCTCACCCCAGCGCTCACCTTCTTCCTCATCGGTAAAGAAATCGCCTTCGATCCTGTGGGCATGTTCCTCTCCATCCTTCAGATCGTCATCCTCCCGGTATGCATGGGTCTCGCTTTGAAATATTTCCTCCCGAAAGCCGCCGCCGTGGCTGCGGACTACACCCCCGCTGTTTCCTCCGTCACCATCTGCCTCATCATCGCCGGCGTGGTCGGCGCGTCTCACAAAGCGCTGATGGATAACCTGGGCATCATCCTCGCCGTGGTCGTCCTCTTCAATGTCTTGGGCTATGTGCTTGGCCTTCTGGTCGCTAAGCTCTGCGGCCTTTCCTGGAAGAAAGCCGTCACCCTCTCCATCGAAGTCGGCATGCAGAACTCCGGCCTCGCCACGGGCCTCGCCAAGGTCCACTTCGCTTCCATGCCGGCAGCGGTCGTGCCCGGCGCGATCTTCTCCGCATGGTTCACCATCTCCGGCGCCGTCCTCGCCTGGGCCTGCGTGAACTACCTCAATCCGAAATATGATGAAGAATATGAGGAAGACCCCCTTCCCGAAGTCCTCGCAGCAGACTA
>CAVEMF010000227.1:0-3941 GCA_963616715.1 Ruminococcus bromii
ATAAGGCATAAGCCAACATAAAAAGAGCAGGGCGAAAGCCTTGCTCTTTTTTGCTTGGTGCTTTTGGTGCTAGTGGTTTAGTGATCAGTGATTAGTGATCAGGGGTCAGTGATCAGTGATTAGGGCGCGCTTGACTGCTGGCGTGAGTTTTCCCATTTGATGGTAGGGGTTTAGTGATCACTGACTACTGACCTCTGATTACTGCCCCCTGATCACTAATTACTGACCGCAGATCTGCTAACTCTTGGATTTGCTTGAGTTTCCAACTGTCTCCAACACCTGATCACTGATCACTAATCACTGATCACTAAACCTCTAGCGTTACCCCACAATATATGGTACCGCGTCGATGTCATTCACCGGCATGAGGTGTGCGCCGGCGGCGTGGATGTCGCGGAGGCCCTGTACGATTTCTTTGGAAATAGCGAGGCCTGTCTCGCGGCCGCCGGTTTCCATCATGGCAAGGACTTTGGCGGGGATGGTGATGCCCGGGACTTTGTCATTGAGGTAGTTCGCCATCTTGAAGCTCTTCAGCGGTACGATGCCGAAGAGGATGGGGAGGTCCAGGTCTTTCGCTGCGGCGAGGAAGTCTTCTGCCTGCTTGATGTCATAGATCGGCTGGGTCTGGATGAACTGGGCGCCGGCTTTTTTCTTGCCTTCCAGGCGGCGGATCTCGCTATCCAGGTCATCGGTGCCCGGATTTCCGGTGGTGCCGATGTAGAAATTGGTGGCTTCGCCCAGCTCATGGCCTTCCAAGTCGTGACCTTCGTTCAGGCAACGAGCCAGCTCGATGAGGCCGGTGGAGTCTACTTCAAAGACGCCTTTGGCATTCGGATGGTCTCCGATCTTGGGCGGATCGCCGGTCAGTGTGAGGATATTGTGCACACCCAGCGCTGCGGCGCCTAAGAGCTCTGCCTGCAGGCCGATCACATTTCTATCACGGCAGGTGAGGTGGAAAATGGACTCTACATTGTATTTCTGCTGGATGATGCAGGAGAGGGCGATGGGGCTCATGCGAAGCTTCGCCATAGGGCAGTCGGCGATATTCACAGCGTCCACATAGGGAGCGACCTTCTGCACCTGCTCTTCGGTAAGAGCCGAAGAAGCACTCTTCGGCGGATCCAGCTCGGTGGTGATGGTGAAAATGTGATTCTGATTCTTTTCTTTTAAAGTAGACATAGATTCCTCCTTCTATGAATGTATAGGGGTGAGTGAATGGTATTGGGTTAGTGATCAGTGATTAGTGATCAGGAATTAGAGGTCAGTAATTGGGGATTGGAGATTGGCAATTACGGGTCGTTGATTCGCAGCTTACGGATTCGTTGAAATTTCTTACTGACGCCAAATCCTGGATTAGTAATTACCGACTACTAATAAGCCAGTTGTTGAAGGCGCTGGTAGCTCCAACTGACTCCAAATCCTAATCACTGATCACTAATCACTGATCACTAAACCGCTGCAGCTAAAAACAACTTATTTCCCCATTAACCGATCCGCTTCTTTGATCGCGGCGATGCCGTCTTTGCAGTAGGCGTCGGTGCCGATGGAGGCGGCGTAGTCCGGGGTGACGACGGCACCGCCGGCCAGGATGGAGACTTGTGGGCGTTTCTCTTTCACCAGCTGCACGGTCTTTTCCAGTTCCGGCAGGGTGGTGGTCATGAGGGAGCACAGGCCCACCATGTCGGCGTTGTTTTCGTCGATGGCGGTGAGGAAGGCTTCCGGCGATACGTCTTTGCCCAGGTCCACTACGTGGTAGCCGCTATTTTCCAAAAGGGCAGAGACGATATTTTTGCCCAGGTCGTGGATGTCGCCCTGTACGGTGCCAAGGATCAAAGTGCCTTTGGATGCGGTAGCAGCGGAGGGGAGAAGCTCTTTGATGACGCGGAAGGCGGACTGCATGGCTTCGGCAGACATCATGACCTGCGGCAGGAAGACTTTGCCTGCGCCGTAGCCATCACCGATTTCCGTCATGGCAGCAGTGAGGCCATTCTTGATGATTTCTTCAGACGGGATACCGGCCTCGATGGCTTTCTTGGTAGCTTCCGCTGCGTCATCCTTTTCGCCTTGCTTCACAGCCAGCTTCACCTGTTCCACCGGCGGCAGGTCTTGTACCGGCGTCTTGGGAGCCGACGGCTCTTCGGTTTCTTGCGCTACTTTGATGAATTCCGCGGCCCCTTTGTCGAAGCCCAAGAGAAGCTTCGCATTGGTGAAGGCATCCTTCACGCCCTGGTCGAGAGGGTTCACGATGGGGGCGTTCATGCCGCAGGCCAGCGCCATGGTCAGGAAGGCGGCATTGATCCGCGGGCGAGCGGGGAGGCCGAAGGACACATTGCTGGTGCCCATGACGCAGGGGAATCCAAATTCTTCTTTGTAGAGACGGATGGTGCGCAGGGTCTCGCTGGCGCCTTTGTCGCCGGAGCCTACGGTGAGCACCAGGGGATCCAGGAGCAAATCTTCCTTGCGAAGGCCGGCAGCCAGGGCGCGGCCCTCGATGTAGCGGATCACGCGGATGCGTTCCTCCGCGGTCTGGGGCAGATTTCCTTTTTCGATGGGGAGGCACAGGAGGGCGGCGCCATATTTCTTGGCCAAGTGAAGGATTTCATCCAGTCGTTCTTCGTTTTCTGCATTGGCGGAATTGATGAGCGGGCGGCCGGGGTACACCTTCAGCGCTTTTTCTAAGACTTTCGGGTCGGTGCTGTCGATGGAGAAGGGGACAGGGCAGAGCATGGAGAGCTGGGAAATCGCGGTTTCCATCAGCGCTACCTGGTCAGCACCGGGGACGCCCATGTTCACGTCCAGCACGTCGGCGCCGGCTTCCACTTCCGCCAGCGCTTCCTTCTTCACGGAGGTGAAGCTGCCGGCTTTCAGGTCCTCGCGCATTTTCTTGCGGCCGGTGGGATTGATGCGTTCGCCGATTTTCACCGGGGCATAGTCGTCGCCGATGAAAACGGTCTGGGTGCGGGAGGTGAGGGCGGTGAATGGTTTGATTTCTTTCTTTTGGGAAATCGGGAAATCAGAAAGCGCTTTCACCTCTTCGGCGATGTGGTCCGGTGTGGTGCCGCAGCAGCCGCCTAAGTAGGAGACGCCGACTTCCGCAAATTTTGGCGCCCAAGCACCGAAGTCTTTGGGCTCCAAGGGGAAGCGGGTCTGTCCATTTTCCAAGATCGGCATGCCGGCATTGGGCTGGATGATGATGGGCTTATTGGTGTAGGGCACCATTTGCTTCGCTGCTTCCAGCAGTTTTTCCGGCCCTACGGAGCAATTCGCTCCGATCACATCAGCGCCCATGGCATCGAGAAGGATGACAGCGGCCTTCGGATCGGTGCCGGTGATGGTACGGCCATCTTCGGCGTAGGTCATCTGGCAGATCACCGGCAGCTTGGTGGCTGCTTTCGCTGCCAGGAGGGCGGCTTTCATTTCCTGGATGTCGATGATGGTTTCGATGATGAGGCAGTCGGCGCCGGCATCGGCGAGGGCTTTCGCCAGGCGGAAATAATTTTCGCAAGTCTCATCGAAGGAGAGGTCGCCCAGGGGGTGAATGAATTTTCCCGTGGGTCCCATGTCGCCGGCTACCTTTACGCGGTCTCCGCAAGCGGTGCGCACATTGCGGACCGCTGCAGCAGCGATGGCCTCCACCTTGTCCTGCAGGTCGTAGTCGGCGAGCTTGATGGGCGAGGTGCCGAAGGTATTGGTGGTGATATAGTTACTGCCGGCGTCAGCGTACTCCTTGTGGATGCGCTGCACGATCTCCGGGTGGGTGATGTTGTAATAATCCGGGCAGTCACCGGTCGAAAGACCGTAACGCTGCAGCATGGTTCCCATTCCGCCGTCGAAAAAAATCATAGTGTATTCTCCTTTGTTGTAGTTATTATTATATGTATAAAATAAAGAATGTAGAAATAATTGGCTCAAGAGTGGTGCTACTGCCGCTTGTGCATACA
>CAVEMF010000228.1:0-3934 GCA_963616715.1 Ruminococcus bromii
TCCTTCCTCTGGAAGGAGGGGAACCACGCCAGTGGTGGAGGTTGGCCACCGCAAAACGGTAAAGGTTAGCACGAGCAGCTGCTTCCTTGCCTAACCCCCGCCCTTCGGGCCCTCCCCCTTCCAAAGGAAGGAGGTAAAAGCGGTGGGCTTCGCCCTTATATATATGCGCCGCTTTTTAATTTGATGCGGCGCACCACCCCTTGAACCCTGACCCTTGACCCCGTTCCCAAAGCTTTCACGCACGGTACGTCACTCAACCGATATACTTTCCGCCTTCCATTTCCAATTCTCCCTATTCTACCATTTTTACTTATTGAAATAAAATAAAAAAGCGCCCAGTAAGGCGCTTATGGCGATAGAGTCAGTAGGCATGCTATCGCTATTTGAGAAAGTAGTCGGTGGCGTTGATTAGTGATCAGTGATCAGTGATTAGTGATCAGGGCGCCTTGGGCTTTGGAGGAAGTGGGCATGCTCCCGCTACTGCTGGTTATGCGCCTACGGCGCATTTCTATCCGGCGCTACCCTCCGACCCTTCTCCAAGGGTCTACTCACGTAGGGCTGGAATAACAAATATATACAAACCCTCAGCATTAGCGGCAATATGCTTACTACCTCAAGCGTCAAACACGTCCCGATCACTGACCACTGACCACTAAAACGGTAGCGGAAAACGAAAAGTTGTAGCCAGCAGACCAATGCGCCCTGATCACTGATCACTAATCACTGATCACTAAACCGCCAGCCTCAAGCCCGCCGCTTTTTCTCAAAGAACAAGAACACCATCGGCACCACCAGCAATGTAAAAATTGTAGACGTCACCAGGCCGCCTATGATGACCCAGGCCATGGAGCTTCTGGTTTCCGAGCCGGCGGTCAAGGCCAGCGCCGTGGGGAGCATGCCTACGATCATGGTGAAAGTAGTCATGAAGATCGGGCGCAATCGTTCCCGTCCGGCCTCGATGACAGCCGCCTTCGCATCCATGCCCCGATGCATCAAGGTCAGCGTGTAGTCCAGAAGCAAGGTGCCATTCTTCGCCACCACGCCGTCCATGACGATGATGCCGATCATAGAGTAGAGATTCAGCGTATCATTCATGAGGAAAAGGAAAAGAAGCGACCCGATAAGCCCAAAGGGCAGAGAAAACATACGGATGAAAGACGTTTTTACAGACTCATAGAGCACCGAAAGGATCATATACACCAAGACCATGCCCATCAGGAGCGCCGTCAGAAGCTCCACGAAGCTCTCCGTCATGCTGTCTGCCTGGCCCGAGAAGCGGAAGCTCACGGACTTTGGCAGTCCCGCCTCATTCAAGTCCTTTGTGAAGCGATCGATGACAGACGACAGCGCCTGGCTGCCGGGATTGCCGCCGATGATGATGGACCGCATCTTGTCGGTGCGATTGATGGTGATAGGCCCGGTCTCATCTTTGATTTCCGCCACATCCGAGAGCCGCACCATCCCCGCCTTGCCCTCGATGGGAATCGATGAGAGGTCCGAGCGCTTGTACGACTCGCCGCCGGCAAAGTACACATTGATATCCGTATCATTGCCATCATTCAGCGGGTCATTGGGGAGGACCCCCGCCCCGGCGCCGCTTAGCGCCGACGAGAGCGTATCATAGAGACTTCCCACCGTGACGCCGTAGTGCCTAAGCTTCTCTCGATCCGGCAAAAGGGAAATCTCCGGCAGCCCTTCCTGGTACGTGGAGCTCACATCGGTGACGCCGTAGTCTCCCGATTTCAGCATGTCCTGCACTTGGTAGGACGCCGCGATGAGCTCGGCCATATCATTGCCCCGAAGCTCCAGGCGGAAAGCGCCGCCGCCTTGGCCGAGGCCCCCGCCGGCGGTGCCGGAGACAGACGCCTGGTCCTCTTTGATGCGCACATCGCCATCGGTGATATTTCTAGAAATCCAAGTCCGCATCTCATCGGTAATTTCCCAGATGGAACGGTCCCGGTCCTGGCGATCCACCAAAGACACACGGACGCGGCCGCTGCTGACGCCATTGCCGCCGCCCACCATGACCATGTAAGTCTTCACCTCCGGCACCTCGGAGAGGTACTGCTCCACCATCGTAGCCACCGCGTCGGTGCGCTCGATGCTGGCGTCCGTGGGCATTTGGATCTGCACATTGAAGCCGCTCTCGTCCGTCCGCGGCATATACTCGAGACCGATCCATTTCAGCGGCACCATGGCCATGAAGAAAAGGAACGCCACCGTCACGCCGGCGAAAAGTTTCTTCTTATGAGCAAAGCTCCAAGTGAGCGCCTCGCCGTATATATCCTCCATCTTCTTTTCGATAGCATCGATGGCCCGCCACAGCTTCGTATCCGGCACATGGACGCCATCTTTGAAAAGCTTCGACGCCAGCATCGGCGTCAAGGTGAAGGAAATAAAAAGGGAAAATAACGACGCAAAGACGATGGTGAGGCCGAACTGCTTGAAAAACTGCCCGGTCATACTGGTCATGAAAGCAATCGGCAGGAACACCACCACATCGCATAGCGTGATAGCGATGGCAGCCATGCCGATTTCCATACGCCCCGCCACCGCCGCCTCCTTCGCCGCCTCGCCGCGGGACAGATGGCGATGAATATTTTCCAAAACCACGATGGAGTCATCCACCAGGATGCCCACGCACAGCGTCATGCCCATGAGCGACATCATATTGAACGTGAAGCCCGCCATGTACATCACGAAAAACGTAGAGATCAAAGATGTGGGGATCGCCACAATGACCGACGCCGTAGACCGCCAGCCGCGCAGGAAGAAGAAAAGCACCAGCCCCGTGGTGATAAGCCCCTCCACGAGAGTCCCCAGCGTATTATGCAGCGCCGTGCGCACATACTCCGCCGAATCATTCACCACTACGAAGTCATAGTCCGGGTAAGTCTTCCGCATATCCTCCAATACCGCCATGACCCCGTCAGCCGTGGAGACCAAGTTTGCATTGCTGTTTTTGAAAATAGAAATACCGATGGCGTCCTGCCCATTGATGCGGGCAAAGCGCTGCACCTTCGCGTCCTGTCGCAGGATTTCCGCCACAGAGGAAATAGGGATCTCCCCACCGCTCTTTGTAGTGAGGTGGATCTTTCGGATCTCCGCCACATCCTCGTACTGCGCCTTCAGGCGAATCTGCGTCTGCCGCGTATCCGTATACGACGAACCCGCCGGCGCCAGCTGATTCTCCTTCTTCAAAGCAGAAATCACATCATTCATGGCGATGCCATAGTAGGCCAGCTTATCCCGATCCACCTTCACCGCGATTTCCTGATCCCGCCCGCCATGGAGCTCCACATCCGACACGCCATCGGCCTTCGTGAATTCATTGGTGAACGTATTATCCGCCATGGAATACATCTCATCCAGTGGGTGGGACGACATCACCGCCAAATCGATGATCGGCGCCGCATCCATATCTCGCTTCTCCACCACCGGATCGTCCGCATCATCCGGGAGCTTTCGGCGGATGGCATTCACCTTCTCCGACGCATCGATGGCCGCCGCGTCAGCATCCGCATCGAAATTGAGCTCCAGCGTCACCTGGCTTCGCCCGGTCCGAGACCTGGACGTGATGTGCTTCACATTGGACACCGCCGACAACGCATCCTCCACAGGCTTCGTGATCTGCTGCTCCACCGACTCCGCATCCGCCCCATCGTAGCGCACAGTGACGATCACATAAGGCACATTGATATTCGGATACAGCTCCACACCGATCCGCCAATAACTGTACAGCCCCAGGACCACACAAAAGAGGACGATCATAAAAATCCCGATCGGATGCGTCACAGAGTAGCGGGTCAAATTCCATTTGTTCACGTTGTTCATGATAACCTCCGAGGTTTAGTGATCAGTGATTAGTGATTAGGACGCATTAAGCTTTCGTATCAGCTTTGTATTTATGCCGCTATCGTTTTAGTAGTCAGTG
>CAVEMF010000229.1:0-3880 GCA_963616715.1 Ruminococcus bromii
GCATTTCTATCCGGCGCTTTGCGCGACCCTTCTCCAAGGGTCTACTCACGTAGGGCCAGCGTAACAAATCGACGCGTACCCTCAGCATAAAATCCTTAACTTAACAGCATTACGTGGAGAAGGGCCCTCCATAGCGCCGGATAGAAATGCGCCGTAGGCGCATACTCAGCAATAGCCTTAAGTATGCTCGTTGACACATCCGCCTTCCCCTCCCGTCATCCTGAGCGTAGTCGAAGGATCTATCACCCATAGCGGGAAACGGAAAAGCTTTTGATGAAAGCTGGCAGGAGTCCGCGCGGAAGAGTCGCGGTAGCGGGCATGCTTACCGCTATCGAGGATGGATCCCTCGGCTACGCTCGGGATGACGGCGAGGGGAGGCGGATGAGTCAGTAACATGCTTAGGGCTAGTGCTGATTATGCCTCTGGCGAGGCATTTCTATCCAACGTCAGGCGCGCCCTGATCACTGATCACTAATTACTAATCACCGTCTCCGCTTCCCACCACGAATTTCCTGCGCCAGGCAACAGGCATAGGCTATATTTCCTCTCATATCCGCTCTATCAAATTCATAGGCCATGTCCTCATCGATGGAGAGTTCTTCTGCCACTTCCTCCACATTGATGTCAGCGCCGGAGAAGATGAATTGCCAGCCGTATTTTTCTTTTTCATGCTCGATCATCTGCTTCACTTCCCGCTTGCTGTAGTGGCGGCTGGCGTTTTCCATGCCGTCGGTGGTGATGAAGAAGATCACGTGGTCGGGCTGGGCGTCCTCCTTCAGCTGGCGCAGGTGCTTCACCATGTGCTTGATGCCCATGCCGATGGCGTCGAGCATGGCGGTGCAGCCGCCGACTTGGTAGTCCGCCTCGGTCATGCCCTTCATCTCCTGAATGTCGCAGCGATTGTGCAGCAGCGACACGCGGTCATCGAAGAGAATGGTGGTCACGTGGCAAGTGCCGGGGAGTTTCTTCTGCGCGGCAATCATGCCATTGAATCCGCCGATGGTGTCGCTCTCGTACCCGCTCATGGATCCGCTCTTGTCCAAAATGCAAACGAGCTCTGTGCGTTCTTCTTTTACCTCTGCCATGATAGTTTCCTCCTTGAAAAAATATTTGAGATTTCTGATGTCTCTAGGATAGCAGAAGAAAAGCGGTCCGTGGTCGCGCGGGAGGCGACAAATGATTGGTGGTGTTTAACGCTATTGGTTTAGTGATTAGTGATCAGTGATCAGTGATCAGGGCTCAGGTTTCGATGCTTTGCGCTATCGGTTTAATAATCAGTGGTCAGAACGAACTTGACGCCAGTACACGCATAAAGGTTATGTCGCCATGTATACGCAAGCACTTAACGCGTACTGATCACTGACCACTGATCACTGGTTACTAAATCTTCATACCCCTACCCCCTATCCCTATTCTAATAAAAGCTCCCTCTCGTTTTCTCATTTAGCATTCATTTATTAATGCCCCTATTTCATTTCTACTAAAAAATCATCGTCATTTTATGCAATACAGAGTGTTTTGTAGTACATGAAATATTCCTTACCCCCCCATGTTTCCGTACATTTCATATGATTATGCCAATGATTTCCAGGTTTGCGTATTTAAAATGAGTTCTTCTATACTTCTTTGAGATACGTAAAAAGTATTTCTAATTTATTGTTTGCTTTTTATAATGAGCGTGATATAATTGATAAGAAGTTTTAAGGAAACGCCATGAAAATAATAAGAGGGACCGAAGTCCCCGAGAGTGTTCCTGAGCTTCTCCTTATTCTCTTTTAAAGAGTAACCCGGGAAACCACTCTTCATTTGCTATCATTCAAACCAACAAGGTCCCATTCCCGACCTTGTTTTTTGATGCCCAAAATCAGCAAATGGGTGGTCCGGTTATTTTATATACAGTCGTTATCAAGAAAATGGAGATGATGAGTTTGTCAATGAAGCAGCTTGGGATGCGATTGGGCCAGATGGTACTGGTTCTGATCGGCATCAGCTTCATTACCTTCTGTCTGATCATGCTCGCCCCGGGGGATCCGGTCCGTCAGATGATTGCAGGTAATGAAGATATTATTGTTAGTCAGGTGGAAATCGACGCGCTGCGCCACGAATTGGGCTTGGATAAGCCGTTCCTGATGCAGTACCTGGACTGGCTTGGACGTGTCGTACAGGGAAATTTCGGTTTCTCCTTCATGATGAAGAAACCGGTTATCGAAGCTGTCATGGAGTCTCTCCCGGCATCTGTTATCTTGGCTCTGGCCTCTTCTCTCTTTATGCTTGTCTTCTCTATTCCTCTTGGGATTTATACAGCCGTAAAGCAGAATACCTGGTTCGACTACCTGGTTCGTGGATGCACCTTCGCCGGCGTATCTGTACCGAACTTCTGGATGGGCCTGATGCTTCTGTGGATCTTCGCTCTGAAGCTCTCCCTCTTCCCGATTGTGGGCGGTTCTATTTCACTACAGAACCTGATCCTTCCGATGTGCACCTTGGGCATCGTTATGGCGTCTAAGTACACCCGTCAGGTCCGCGCGACGGTTCTGGAAGAACTTCACCAGGACTATGTCATGGGCGCTCGCGCTCGCGGCCTCTCTGAAAGCCACATCCTCTGGCGCGAAGTATTGCCAAATGCTCTGCTTCCGCTGGTTACCCTCTTCGGCCTCGCATTCGGCTCCCTTTTGGGCGGCGCTGCGGTCGTAGAAATCGTATTCTCCTGGCCGGGTCTTGGCTACATGGTCGTACAGGCTATCACCTACCGCGACTTCCAGACCGTACAGGCCATCGTTCTGTGGATTGCCTTCATGTACATGGTAATCAACCTGATCGTGGATCTCTCTTATAACCGTTTGGATCCGAGACTGAGAAAGGGAGGTCATTGATAGTGGAAAGCTTACTGAAAGGTTTCAAGGAAAATAAAGCATTCCGCTTTACTTCCATTTTGGTCTTCCTTCTTTTGGCGATTACATTCCTGGCTCCGGTCATCGCTCCTTATGATCCCCTCTCGGCGGTCATGAAAGATGCGAACCAGGCGCCATCGGCAGCGCACCTCTTCGGCACCGATAAACTGGGCCGCGATGTGCTCTCTCGTATTCTCTACGGCGCCAGCTACTCGCTGACCTCCGTTATCGCCCTGGTTTGCTGCATTTTCGTAGTAGGCACCACCATGGGGATCCTCTCCGGCTACTTCGGTGGCATTGTGGACACGGTCATCATGCGTATCGCTGATATGATGATTTCCTTCCCTGGCGTCATCTTGGCTATCGCCATCGCCGGCATCATGGGCGGTTCTCTGGTGAACGCTATGATCGCATTGACTGCGGTGACTTGGACGAAATATGCTCGCCTCTCCCGTTCTATGGTTCTTAAAATCAAGAGAAGAGAATTCGTCGATGCGGCTGTCGTATCCGGTGGTTCTTCTCTCCACATCCTGTGGGTTCACATCCTTCCAAACATTCTCCCGCTTATGGTCATCACCGCTGCCGCTGATATCGGCGCTATGATGATGGAGCTGGCCGGCCTGTCCTTCTTGGGCTTCGGCAGCCAGCCACCGGCACCGGAATGGGGCCTCATGCTGAACGAAGGTCGTCAGCAGCTGCAGACCGCTCCGTGGCTCATGTTCTTCCCGGGCTTCTCTATCTTCGTCACTGTCGTAGTCTTCAACCTGTGGGGCGACTCCCTCCGCGACGTCCTCGACCCGAGAAACGAAGGCTAAAAAAGGGGCATGGGGCAGGGGACAAGGTTCAAGGGATGGTGCGGCGCACAAATTAAGAAGCGCCGCAAGCTTGAAGAATGGCCTCACATCATCCATACTTCAAGCGCCTTCCTCCAGGCTAACCCCCGCCCTTCGGGCCCTCCCCCTTCCAGAGGAAGAGGGTAAAAGCAGTGG
>CAVEMF010000230.1:0-3873 GCA_963616715.1 Ruminococcus bromii
TTTTTTAGACTTTTTTAAGTGGGAAAGTTGAGTTAGTAATTTGGTAATCGATAGTCGGTGGTCGGTAGTCGGGACGCGTTTACCTGCTTGTTCATTATCATCACGCACGCCATCAATTTAGCAAACAGCATGACACATCATTGCAAGCGTTATTCTTGAAGCGTTTATTCAGGAAAGATAGGAGACGGAAGACAATAGAGGGTGGCTGTCATCTGATATCTAAATCTCACGTCTAATTGTCTCACGTCTGATTATCTCAAGCTAAGCGTTGCCTGCACAAGCAGTCAAATGCGCCCCGACTACCAACCACCGACTACCGACTACTAAGTCAAAAGCCGAATTCAGCGTAAGTGGGAAAGCAGCAAGATGCGCCCCGACTACCGACCACTGACCACCGACTACTTTTCTACAAAAGAGGACATTATGACACTCCGTTACCTAGTTGCTCCGGCGGCTATTCTTTGCATCGCCGGGGCCGGATTTTTATTTCATCTTGCCGACGGCCTTCCTGCCGACGGCACCGCCGGCGCCAGCCGCACGGGATATGGCGGCGAGGACTACGCCATATTTCTGGATAAATTCAAAATCCCGGCTGACGACCCCCGCTACGAGGTGATTTCCCTGCAGACAGAGAGCGCCTCTTATTTCTTCCTGGTCAATGAATCTCGCAAAGGCGGCTTCTCTCTTTCGGAAAATATGTCCGCCGCCGTAGAGGGCGCGCCGCTCTTGGTGATCCCCTACAATAATGAGGATGAAGTCTACGGCGCCCATGTGGGCGAGATGAAGCGCTATCTCGAAGGCCTTGGCTATGCCGTGAAGACAGCGCCATACTCTCCCATCATGTTCCGCTCCTTGGTGCATAGTGGCCACTTCGACGCCGTTCTTCTAGGAAGGAGGGCGCTCTCATGAGAAAAATCAATTCTTATCTGGTGATTTTCATCCTGGCGCTCCTTGCCATTCACGGACTCCTTGGCGCCTTCACGCTGCTTCGCTTGACCACGCTGCAGCTTACCGCCTTGGCCTACACGCTTCTTGCTGCGGTCTTGGCCCACGGCCTTTTGGGCATCGCCATGACGAAGGACGCCCTCAAGGAAGGCCTCTCCCATGGCCACTGGTACCTCAAGGAAAATGCATCCTTCTGGACCATCCGCCTCACAGGGCTCATCATTCTCTTGTCCCTATGGTTCCACGTCACCTGCTTTGCCGTCTTTGAGAGCGGCGCGCTATTTCTTAGAGAATTCACGGTGCTTCGCCTGGCATCACAGATCGTTTTCGTGCTTGCCATTTTCATCCACCTGTACTGCGCCGCAAAGCCCCTGCTTCTTAAGTGGGGCATCCTCTCCTACCGCGAAAGGCGGCAGGATTTCCTTCTCGTCTTTTCCATCTTTGGCGCCTTCTTCATGGCCTCATTGATTTCCTATTTCATCTACTGGAACTACTGATATGGATCGAGTCATCATCATCGGCTCCGGCGCCGCCGGACTTTCCGCCGCTATCCAGCTGGCAGAAGAAAACGTGCCCTCCCTCATCATCCAAGAAATGCCCTCCTGGCGCGCCCAGTCAAACATGGCCGAAGGGGGCATCAACGCTGCCCTAGACACCATGGGCCAAGGCGACAGCCCGGATCTTCACGAGGCGGAGACTTATAAAGCCGGCCGCTTCCTGGCCTGCAAAGAGGCCGTCCACCGCATCACCCACGCGGCGCCGGACATCGTCCGCACCCTGTATCGCTGGGGCATGGCCTTCAACATCAACCCCGACGGCACCATCCAGCAGCGCCCCTTCGGCGGTCAGACGAAGAAGCGCACCGCCTTCGCCTCCGCCAGCACCGGCAAGCAGCTGGTCTACACCCTTTCCACCCGTGCGCGCGAGTTTGAAGCGGACCACATGATCCGCCGCATGACGGGCTACAAATTTCTAAAGCTCATCACGAAAGAGGACAAAGCCACCGGCGTCCTTGTCTGTGAGAAAGGGACCAGTCATATTTCCTATATCCCCGGCTCCGCGGTGATCCTTGCCTCCGGCGGCATGAATGGCCTCTTCGGCAATGCCACCGGCTCGGTCTTAAATACCGGTCACGTCACCGCCGCCATGCTCGCCGAAGGCCTCCCCATGGCGAACCTGGAAATGATCCAGTACCACCCCACCACCGTGAAGCTCCACGGGAAGAACATGCTCATCACCGAAGCGGTCCGCGGCGAAGGGGGCCGTCTCTTCGTAAATCAGGACGGCGAGCGCTACTATTTCATGGAGGACAAGTATCCCCTGGGAAATCTAATGCCCCGCGACGTGGTGGCCCGTGAAGAATGGCAATGGATCAAAAAAGGCATGCAGCCCTACCTCTCCTTGGACGACATCCCCGTAGAAGTCTCCAAGAAAAAACTCACCGGCGTCCTCGAGGCCTGCCATGATTTCCTGAACCTCAATCCTCTGAAAACCCCCATCCCCGTTTCCCCGGGCATCCACTACTTCATGGGCGGCATGCATGTGGATGTGAACCATCGCATGGAAATCCGAAACCTCTACGCCGCCGGCGAAGCCGCTGCCCAGTACCACGGTGCGAATCGCTTGGGCGCAAACTCTCTCTTAGGCGCCATGTTTGGCGGCCGCGTGGCAGCCAAGTCCGCCATGGAAGACCTCTCCGGCGTCACATCCACTGCCTCTTTTGATGAGAGAAAATACGAGAGCGCCCTTTCCTTAGGAAATAGAAATCCCGGCCTCTCCATCCCTGCCGCCAGGAGAAAGCTGAATGGGATCCTTCAGAAATCCCTAGGCATCGAGCGAAACGAAAAAGAAATGCTCGCCGGCCTCTCCGAACTCGCCGCCCTGGAAGCGGCGACCATCCCCTACTACGACGAAGAAGCGGGACTTGATGAAAATCTCGCCGTACCACATTGGTTCCACCTTTCCCGCGCCATCTTCCTCTCGGCCCTAAACCGCAAAGAATCCCGCGGCGCCCACACCCGCACCGATTTCCCCGGCGAAAAAGAAGAATACAGAAAAACCACCATCGCCAAATGCGAAAACGGCGAGATTCACATAACCCTTACACCCATAGAAGGTGACGACCATGCAGATCCTCATACAAATTAAAAGGCAGGAAAACGAAACCGCCGCCCCCTACCTCGACGAATTTCTCTACGAAGGCGACGGCAAGCTCACCATAGCTGACTTCCTCTCCGAGCTTAATGAGCAGAGCCCTTTGAAAAATAAAAAAGGCGACACTGTGCGGAAAATCAAATACGAGTCCTCCTGCCACGAAAAGAAATGCGGCGCCTGCGCCATGGTCATCAACGGTCGCCCCGCCCTCGCCTGCTCCGTCTTCCTCTGCAACATTGTGAAAAGCGGCAAAATCACCATCGAGCCCCTCTCCAAATTCCCCGTCGTCTGCGACCTCGTAGTCGATCGGAAAAGCATGTTTCAGAAATTGGAAACCATGCGCCTGTGGCTCACCAAAAAAGAGGAGGACGACTCCCACTGGGACCGCAGTCTCCAGTACAGCTCCGGCCAATGCATGATGTGCGGCCTGTGCCTGGAAATCTGCCCGAACTACCGCCCCAACGCCCCCTTTGCCGGCGCCGCCTCCATGGTCCACGCCTTCAAAATGCTCGAGCAAAATGAAAAAGGCGAGCACTTGGACGAAATCAAAAAGGCCTACGCCGAACACTTCCTGTATCACTGCAGCCAATCCCTCTCCTGCCAAACCATCTGCCCCGCCGGCCTCCCCCTGGGAGAACTCCAGAGCCGGGCGAATCATTGGGAAAGGAAGAAGGGATAACACTGTCTGCCTTCTTTGGGAAGAAGGCAGACAGGCCGAATGATTGTTTGCTTAGTAATTAGTGGTCAGTGATTAGTGATCAGGACGCGTTTGGC
>CAVEMF010000231.1:0-3858 GCA_963616715.1 Ruminococcus bromii
TTCATCCATGAAAAAAAGTGCTCAAGTTGAGCACTTTTTTTCTTTTTCGTTTTCGAAAGGGGCATGGTACCATGGAAGCCTAAGATGCTGCTAGTACGATTACCGCGTGTGCAAACATGTCGATGTTGCCACTGGCTGCTAGTCGGCTAAGGAGCAACTTGTGGCGAACGCTATACGCAAAGCTTACGCGCCAGTCGCCTACTAAACATCTCTCGCTTATGGTTAAGCGCGGGACGCGCTTTGCTTTCGCCTCATTGTTTCTCTAGCCGACCAGAAGCTAGCAGCTAGCAGCCAGAAGCAACATCGACATGTTCGCACCAGGGAAACGCAAACTCGCCAGAAAGGACTCCAACATATGATCCGAACCGACCTCACCCAAGGAAATTTATTTCAAAAAATGATCACCTTCGCCATTCCCTACCTCATCGCCTGCTTCCTGCAGACTTTCTATGGGCTGGCGGATCTTTTCATCACCGGACTTTTCAATAACGCCATCCCGGTCACCGCGGTGTCCATCGGGAGCCAAGTGATGCACATGCTCACGGTGGTGATCGTGGCGCTTGTCATGGGGAGCACCATTTCCATCGGCCACGCCATCGGCGGCAAGCGCGAGGCGGAAGCAGGAAAGGCCATCGGAAATTCCATCACCCTTTTCTCGATCTTCGCCATCCTCTTCACCGGAGTTCTCCTCTTCTCCATCGACGGCGTGCTGGGACTTTTGAAAACGCCGCAGCAAGCTTATGAGGCCGCGAAGGATTATCTTTTCATTTGCTTTGCAGGCCTCCCCTTCATCGTAGCGTACAATGTGCTCTCCGGGATTTTCCGCGGCTTAGGCGATACGAAGAGCCCCATGTACTTTGTGGCCATCGCCGGCGTCATCAATATAGCCTTGGACTATGTCCTCATCGGGCCCTTCGCCATGGGCGCCGCCGGCGCTGCCTGGGGCACTGTGATTTCCCAGGCCATCTCCGTCGCCTTAGCGCTCCTCTATCTGTGCATGAAGGATATGGGCATTCCTTTCTCGAAGAAATATCTCACCCCGGACTGGTACATCATGGGCCGCCTCCTTTCCATCGGCTTTCCCATCGCGTGCCAGGACGGCGTGATTCAGATTTCCTTCCTCATCATCACCGCCATCGCCAATAGCCGCGGCGTGGAAGTGGCTGCCGCCGTGGGCATCGTGGAGAAAGTGATCGGCTTCCTCTTCCTGGTGCCCTCCTCCATGCTCTCCACCGTCTCTACTTTGACAGCGCAAAACGCCGGCGCCGGCCTCCACGAGCGCGGCAAGAAATCTTTGTACTACGGCATGGCTATCTGCACCGGCTACGGGTTCCTCTGCATCGCGGCCATAGAGTTTGCGGCCGAGTGGGTGGTCTCCTGCTTCGTCAGCGAGACCGAAGTCATCCGCCTTGGCGGCGAATACTTCCGCTCCTATGTGTGGGACGTGCTCTTCGCCGGATTCCAATTCTGCTACAGCGGCTACTTCAGCGCTTACGGGAAATCGATCTACGCCTTCATTCACAATTTCCTCTCCACCATCCTCGTCCGCATCCCCGGCACCTACCTCGCGGTCATCCTCTTCCCTGCCACCCTCTACCCCATGGGCATCGCCTCCCCCGCCGGCTCCCTCTTCTCCACCGCCGTGTGCCTTGGGATTTACTGCTGGAAGTTTAGAAATAGGAGTGATTAGTGATTAGTGATTAGTGATCAGTACGCGTTTAGCTTTTGAGTCAGTTCCTCATTTATATCGCTGTTGCTGAAAATTTCATTCAGCAACAGCGGTGTAAATAGCAAATTGACTCGAAAGATAGACACGTACTGATCACTGACCCCTAATCACTAATTACTAACCACAAAAAGACACTGCCATGACGACAGTGTCTTTTTCATTTCCCAAATTTAATTCGTCAAGCTCCGAAGGGGCGCGGGGATCTTGCCGCCTCTTGCCACGAATTCGTCGGCTTTGAACTTGCTGATTTCCATCACCGGTGCGTAGCCCATGAGGCCGCCGAACTGCACCATGTCGCCCGGCTTCTTGCCCGGTACCGGGATGAGGCGGGTGGCGGTGGTCTTGTTATTGATCATGCCGATGGCCGCTTCGTCGGCGAGGATAGCCGAGAGGGTAGATGCCGATGTGTCACCGGGGACAGCGATCATGTCAAGGCCCACGGAGCACACGCAAGTCATGGCTTCCAATTTCTCCAGGCACAGGCTGCCTCGCTGCACCGCTTCAATCATGCCGAGATCTTCACTGACCGGGATGAAAGCGCCGGAGAGACCGCCCACGCTAGAGGACGCCATGAGGCCGCCCTTCTTTACCGCGTCATTCAAGAGCGCCAGGGCCGCTGTGGTGCCCGGGCCGCCGCAGCTTTCAAGGCCCATTTCTTCCAGCACCTGCGCCACGCTATCGCCGACGGCCGACGTCGGGGCAAGAGACAGGTCGATGATGCCAAAAGGAGCGTGCAGTCTTTCGGTGGCCGCTTCGGCCACCAGCTGACCCAAGCGGGTGATCATGAAGGCGGTATTCTTGATGGTCTTGGCTACCACTTCGAATGGCGCGCCCTTCACATCTTCCAGCGCTCTCTTCACCACGCCGGGGCCCGAGACGCCCACGTGGATCGCCGTGTCGCCCTGGGTAACGCCATGGAACGCACCGGCCATGAAAGGATTGTCCTCCACCGCATTGCAGAATTCCACCAGCTTCGTGCAGCCATACGCATCCTGGTCCTTCGTGAGCTCCGCGGTTTCCTTCACCACTTCGCCCATGCGCTTCACCGCGTCCATATTAATGCCCGCCTTCGTGGAGCCTACAGCCACAGAGCTGCAGATGCTGCGGGTCGATGCCAAAGCTTCCGGGATGGAGTCAATGAGTTTCTTATCAGAAGCAGACATGCCGCGATCCACCAGCGCGGAGAAGCCGCCCAGGATATCCACGCCTACCGCATCCGCCGCGCGCTGCAACGTTTCCGCAATCGGCACATAAGAGGACGTGGAGAGCCCGCCTGCCACCAAGGAAATCGGCGTCACAGAAATGCGTCGATTGATGATGGGCACGCCGTACTCTCTGGAAATATCATGGCTCACTTCCGTCAAGTGCTCTGCCTTCTTACAGATGGTGTCGTAAATTTTATCGCACAGGACTTTCTCGTCATCGGACACGCAGCCCAGAAGAGAAATCCCCATGGTAATGGTGCGCACGTCCAATTTGTTTTGGTCAAACATGCGCTCGGTTTCTAAGATATCTTCTATATCAAGCATGGCCTCTCCTTTCAGATGCGGTGCATGGCATAGAAAATATCCGCCAGCTGCACTCTCACCTCAACGCCCAGCTCCTTGCCCACGGTCCCCATGCGATCCTGGATGTCCTTCAAGGAATGCGGCGCCTTCTCCATATCGCACATGAGGATCATGTCAAAGATCCCGTCTACGATGGTCTGAGAAATATCCAGAATATTAATATTTTCTTCCGCCAAGAGCTTCGCTACGCCTGCTACAATGCCGACCTGGTCCGCACCGATAACAGTAACCACAACTTTTTTCATATCCTTCACCCTTTCATGAAATCCTATCGATGCCATAAGCGGCATTTGTACCATTATAGCATAAGGGGAATAGGCTTGCTTAAGCCCTCTTCCCTGAAGAGGGTGCCCGTAGGGCGGGTGATGCTCAGGTAGTCGGTGGTCGGTAGTCGAGCCGCGTTTAGCTGCTGCCTCACTACCGTGAACCGTTTACCGTACAACCGCTCACCGACATGCTTCCTATCGAGGTAATGCTATTAAGTTAAGCTTTTCATGCTGAGGATCCAAGCAGTTTGTTACGCAAGCCTTACGTGAGTAGACCCTTGGAGAAGGGTCGCCC
>CAVEMF010000232.1:0-3853 GCA_963616715.1 Ruminococcus bromii
CGAGGCACTCCATCCCGCCCTATTGGGCGGCCCCTTCTCCAAGGGGCGACTCACGTAGGGACAGAGGCAATTCTGCTACTACCGCCAGCATGCTCGCTGCCTCCACCACGAATCGCGTCCTGATCACTAATCACTAATCACTGATCACTAAACCACCAGCCCCTTCCTCCGGAAGGGCCTTGCATCTCTCCCTATATATGTATATAGTAAAGGCATGTTCAAATAAAAGGAGGAATGTCTTATGAAGACGATTCATACGAAACATGCGCCGGCGGCTATCGGGCCGTATTCTCAGGCGAAGAAGGTGGGCGGATTTTTATTTCTGTCGGGCCAGGTAGGTATCATCCCGGAGAGCGGCGTTTTGATTTCCGGTGGCGTGGATGCGGAAGCGGAGCAGGCTTGCAAGAATGTAGAGGCGATCTTGAAGAAGGCGGGCGCTTCTATGGAGGATGTGGTGAAGACCACGTGTTTCCTCTCCGACATGGATGACTTCGCTGCTTTCAATGCGGTGTACGAAAAATATTTCGTCAGCAAGCCGGCGAGAAGCTGCGTGGCAGTGAAGGCGCTTCCGAAGGGTGCGCTGTGCGAGATCGAGGCACTGGCTGTTTTGAAATAGGGATCAGTGGTCAGTGATTAGTGATCAGTGATCAGTAGTCAGGGGTCATTGGACGCTTGTGTCACTTCCGCTTTTGCTGTCAGTGCACACTCATTATCCAGTCTTCAGCCACATTCTCCCAAGAGAAGGCTTGCATGCATCGGCTCGCTTGCGCCAAATGCGCACTGATCACTGATCACTGACCACTAATCACTAATTGCCACCTAGTAGAAAAAGGAGTAAGCCTATGGATTTCAATTCTCTTGCTTTGGGCTGCCGGACGTATCGGCGGTTTTTGCCGAAGGCGATCGATGAAAATATTTTGAATGAGCTCGTGGAAAATGTGCGTATCGCGAATAGTGCCATGAATGGGCAGGTGCTTCGGTATGTGCTGGTGAAGGATGCGGCGCTGGTGGCGGCGATGCAGCCGATGATTCATTGGGCCGGGGCGCTGCCGCCGGAGCTTGGCACACCGAAGGCAGGCGAGCAGCCGGTGGCTTTCATTTTGATTTACCAGGAGGGCCGGGGAAATCCTTGGTCGGATATCGATATCGGCATCGCGGCGCGGACGATCACGCTGAACGCGTACGCTCACGGCATCGGCTCGGCTATGCTGGGGGCTGTGGAGTTTGCGAAGGTCTCTGAGCTTCTCTCGGTGCCGGAGGATTGGAAGCCGCGGCTTCTCATCGCGCTGGGCTATCCGGGGTGCGAGAGCCGCATTGTGGATGTGCCGGAGGATGGCGCGGTGAAATATTTCCTGGATGAAAATAAAAATTACTGCGTGCCGAAGCGGGCGATGAAGGATATTTGCATTGTTAAGTGAGATGTAAGGCTATCGGTTTAGTGATCAGGGGTCAGTGATCAGTGATCAGGATGCGTTTGGCTGCCGGAGTCAGCTTTGTATGTATACCGCTTGTGCGCGCCCATCATCCGGCCTTCGGCCACCTTCTTCATAGAAGAAGGCTTACGCGTTTGGTTGCTGCCTCAACCATCCCCCGCCCTTCAGGCACCCCCTTCCGGAGGAAGAGGGCATAAGCGGTAAGGCTTCGCCCTTTTAGACCCCGCCCTTCGGGCACCCCCTTCCGGAGGAAGAGGGCATAAGCGGTAAGGCTTCGCCCTTTTAGACCCCGCCCTTCGGGCACCCCCTTCCGGAGGAAGAGGGCATAAGCGGTAAGGCTTCGCCCTTTTAGACCCCGCCCTTCGGGCACCCCCTTCCGGAGGAAGAGGGCATAAGCGGTAAGGCTTCGCCCTTTTAGACCCCGCCCTTCGGGCACCCCCTTCCGGAGGAAGAGGGCATAAGCGGTAAGGCTTCGCCCTTTTAGACCCCGCCCTTCGGGCCCTCCCCCTTCCAAAGGAAGGGGGTAAAGAAAAAGACAAAAAACTCTGCGAAAAATTTTCACAGAGTTTTTTGCTTGCCTGTTATCCGATTTCAAAGACTACAGTCACGTGGCTTTCCATTTCGCTGTCGCCGGCTTCCACGGGGGTGGTGGCCCGCTCGTCGGAGTTGTTTACGGCCATCTTGGCGGCGAAGACGACGTGGTAGGGGCGGACGGTGACGTTGTCTTCGTTGACGGAGATGACGTTCACGATGCTTCGGCCCAAGGTGCCGGCCATGATGCGGGCTTTACGGAGGGCATCGGCGGTAGCCTCGCGAAGGGCTTCGTCTTTGTAGTCCCGGGTCTGGCTGACGGAGAATTCTACGTTGTCGATGCGATTCGCCCCGGCTTCTACAGCAGCGTCAATGACGGCGCCGGTTTTCTCTAAAGAAGAGACTTCGATCTTCATGGAGTTCGTGCATTTGTAGGTGCGGGATTTCACTTTCCCTTTGTCGTCGTAGGTCTGCTGGGGGTAGACGTTGTAGTTTTCCGTTTCGATTTTCGAAGCGTTGGCGCCGGCGGCGATGACGGCGTTTCGCACGGCGGTCATGGTCTCGGCGTTGTCGCGGGAGGCTTTCTTCACGTTGTCCGACTGGCTTTCGACGGTGAGATAAATTTTCGCGGTGTCACACTTGGCGGTGACGGTGGCGCTGCCGGAAACGGTGAGGCTTCTGCGCGGTGCTTCTTCGGCCTGGGCGGTCACGGATGAAATGGTGAGGAGCGCCGCTGCGGCGAGGGTGATGAGTTTTTTATTCATGGGGTTCTCCTTTTTAGTAATCAGGGGTCAGTGATCAGTGATTAGTGATCAGGGATCAGGGCATGCTTGACGGTGGTGCATACATAGAGGCGCCACGGCTATCGCCCATAGTGGTCGGTGGTCGGTGGTCGGTGGCCCCCGCGCGTTTGGCGGTGGGGGCAGTGGGTGTGCTTACGGCTAGTGCAGGTTGTGCCTCTGACGAGGCACTCCATCCCGCCCTATTGGGCGGCGCCGTTTGGCCTCTAAGGAAGGCGCCTTAATGGGCAGGCTAGGCGCCTCTTCATAATGGGCCAAACTTGGAAATCCTTCTGCAGGATTCCCATCTCCAAGGGGCGACTCATGTAGAGCTAGAGGCAATCCGGCTGCTACCGCTTAGTATGCCTGCTGCCGATAGCCGAGCTCCTAGCTCCTAGCTCCTAGCTATGACGAAGCAGTCAAATGCGCCCTGATCACTAATCACTGATCACTGATCACTAAACCGTTACGTTAAATCATTTTCATCGATCACATACACGCCCTCTTCCATGAGGGCGGCGGCTAGGAGGCCTTGGCCTTTGATTTTTTTGCCGCTGAAGGTGCCGTCGTAGATTTCGTGGACGCCGCAGGTGGGGCTTTTGGCTTTGAGGATGGCAAGGTCTATGTCTTCCAGGTCCAGGGGCGCCAAGGTCCTTTTGATGCCTTTGCGATAGGCGTCGTCCAGGTCTTTGCCTTCGATGGAAATGATGCGGCCATCTCGTATTTCTACAGGAAGGCGCGGCACGGGCATGCCGGCGGCCACTTCGGGGCACACGGGGATGATTTCCTTGCCTTCGAGAAATTGGATCACTTTCTCATTGCGGTTGTTGCCGCCGTTGTATTTGCAGTTGCGGCCTAAGAGGCAGGCGCTGACGAGGATTTTCATGGGATTACCTCCTTGACGCTATCTTTTAGTAATTAGTGATCAGGGGTCAGTGATCAGGACGCGTTTAGCGGCTGGCTAATGCTTTTCCGTTTCCTGCTATTGCTTATAGATCCTTCGGCTTCTCTCAAGATGACGGGACAAGGAGCGTAAGAGACAGTTAGCATGCTTAAAGCTTGAAAGTGTATCGGTTGAGTGACAAATAGTGCGCGAAAGTTTTTCTGAAT
>CAVEMF010000233.1:0-3846 GCA_963616715.1 Ruminococcus bromii
CGGATGCTGATGACATCGCCTACCTTCACCGCCTGGGACGCGCTCTTGGCGGGCTGCCAATTCACTTCGGTTCTGGCATCTTCGACGGCCTGGGCCATTTTGGAGCGGGAAATACCAAATCCCGCAGCACCCACTGCATCCAGGCGAAGGGACGCCACGGTGGCACGCACTTCTTTGGCGGTCTTCTTCGGCGGCTCGATGTCTGCCAGAGGTATTTCTTCCACCTGCACCGGCACCATGGCCACTTTGTGGAAATTATCTTTCAGCCACTCCGCCATGGTGCGATCAGCTACGATCTGGCAGCCGGCGCCCTGCATGAGGATGTCTCCCAAAATGGAGCGGTCGATGCCAAGGCCCATGAGCGAGCCCAGCACATCTCGATGGCCGATGAGACGATAGCGATCATCCCAAGTGACAGACAGCAAAGTCATGCCGAAATCAATGGGGCCATCGTAATCATCTCGAGCAAAGGCGATGCGCACCCGCTCCGCCTCGTGGTAGCCCCCTTCGGCTTTCGCCGTGACAGTCTTCATATGAGCCGCGATGGTCTGGCCGATCTGTGCCGCGAAAGGCGACATGAAAGGCCCTACCGCAAAAGGACGGCCCCGGTCCACCGAGTCCGCCAAGTCCAAAAGCCGCATGGCCATCTCCTTGGCCTCGTCACTGGTGGCCGCAAAATAACGGAGAATCTTTTCTCTATCTTTCATAAATTCCTCAATCTAAAACAAGAAGGGGTCAGGGGTCAGGGGTCAAGGGAAGGTGCGCCGCATCAAATTGGAAAGCGGCGCAAGCATTAAAATAAGCTGACGCGTTTGGCTGCTTCCCCACTACCGTGAACCGTTTACCGAGTAACCGTTAAAGCGCTTCTCTAGCGATAGTGGAAAATGGAACACGATCCTGCTTCGATACAGCGGTTTGCCGTCTATTTCCCGGAATCCCAAGCACGCACGGTGAACGGTCACACGGTTATACGGATAACGGTAGTGGGAAAGCCGGAATGCGTGCTGACATCTCCAACTCGCGGCGCTTCCTGATTTGTGCGCCGCCCCTTCCCCTTGAACCTTGCCCCCAGCCCCCTTCACTGATAGCGGTATCTCTACCATCTCTCACAAAAGGGTAAAGTGCCCCAAATTATTTCCCCGCCATCTGATCCGACTTCGCAAGGCACGCTTTCACGCCATCCATGAGCGCCGCGCGCAGGCCTGCCTGCTCCATGGCGTGGATGCCGGCGATGGTGGTGCCGCCGGGGCTGGTCACCTGATCGCGAAGCTCAGCGGGGTGTTTCCCTGTTTCCAGGACCATCTTCGCTGCGCCGTACAAAGTCTGGGCAGCCGCCTCGATGGCCAATTTTCTGGGAAGTCCGATAAGGACGCCGGCATCTGCCAGGGCGTCAATGATGACGAAAGCATATCCCGGGCCGGCGCCGGAGAGAGCGCCCAGCTCATCGAGCTGCCGCTCGGTCACTACCGCCGCTTTTCCCAGAGCCGCAAAGATTTCCTCGGCTTCCTTCACAAAAGCCGCCGACGCGCAGGTGCCCGGGGCGATAGCCGCCATGCCTTCTCCCACCGATGCGGGGGTATTGGGCATCACGCGGATGACTTCCGTCCCCTGGGGCAGCGATTTCTCCAGGAAATCCACCGTCACAGCGGCCGCAATAGAAAGAACCCGGTGAGGCTGGTACCGGGATATTTCTTCCAGCACAGAGGGGACGATATTGGGCTTCACCGCCACAATGACCAGGTCCGCATCCGCCGCCTCGCTCCCATCCATAGAAGCAGAGACGCCATACTGCGCCGCTTTATGAAGAGAGGCCTCCTGGTCGTGTTCCTTCAAGAAGACCTCTTCTTTTTTCCAAAGTCCTTTCGCAAGGCAGCCCGAGAGGATCGCTCCTCCCATGGCGCCGCATCCGACAATCAATATCTTTTTCATAGGCCCGGTCCTTTCCATGTAGGAATGTCCGATATATAAGCCAGCCGGTCCTTCTCCAGTTTCACACTTTCCGGGACGCAAATGAGCACATTGCCATTCAAAAGCTCGATTTCCCCATGAGCCAGGTACACCGCCCCGCTCATGAAATCCACATATCGGCTGGCCACTTCGTCATCTACATTGTCATTCAAAACCACGATGACCACAAGGCCCTTCTCCAATGCTTCCACACTACGCTTCGCATCGGCATAGACCGTGGGCACCATGACAACCACCTCTAAGGGTCGGATACTCCTGGCCGGCAGCGCGCTTGCCTCCGGGAAATCCGCATCCTCCATCGCCGGAGGAAGCCCTTCGCCTTGCTCTTTCCCCTCCTCGGGATCTTCAAACTGCCTCTTCAGCCATTGAAGCCCGCTGGCAAAGAAAGACATCACATGCCCGGCATCTGCGGTGCCTCGTGAGCCTGCGCATTCCACTGCGGAGCAGCAGGAGCCGCTGCAGGATCCCCTGCATAAGCGGCGAAATTCTCACGGGAAACGCTCATATTATTCGGCGCGCAGAGATAAATATTTTCAGAAATCTGATTGATCTGGCCCTCCAAAGCAAACATGATGCCCTGTACAAAGTCTACGATGCGCTGTGCTTCATCGGCATCCGTCTTTTCCATATTCATCACCACCGGGCGCATAGCCTTCAGATGATCGCCGATCTTTTCCGCATCGCTGTAGCTCTTCGGGCTTACCACCACCATGGTATAGGGCTTGGCAGCCTGGCGAGGAAGCGCACTCTTGCCCACAGCGCGAGCCGCTGCCGGGCGAGGGGGCACAGGAGCCGCCGGATTCACCGGAGCTGCCTCCGCGAGTTCTTCCTCCTCCAGCTCTTCCTCATCATGATCTACAAACTGGTCCTTAAACTTAGCCAACAAACTCATTCTTTTTTCTCCTCTCAATTGTACTGGCGAGCGCCAAATATGGCAGTGCCTACACGCACCATCGTCGCCCCTTCTTCGATAGCTATTTCAAAATCATGGGTCATTCCCATCGACAAGATGGAAATCTGCCCTTCCGGAAATTCTTTCTTCATCTCTTCCCACAGCCCGTGGGCCGCGCGGAATACAGGACGCGTCATTTCCACATCCTCAAAATTTGGCGCCATGCACATGAGCCCCAAGACTCGCACATGAGAAAGCCCCTTCGCCGCTTCGATCATGGCCGGGAAATCCTTCGCAGAGCTCCCGGTCTTACTCTCTTCGCCGGAAATATTACACTCCAAGAGCACATCCTGCAGCTTTCCGATCTCCCCGGCTCTCTTGTCGATTTCCTTCAAAATCTCCGGAGAATCAGCGGACTGGATCAAGTCAGCCATGGCGACAGCCTTCTTCACCTTATTCTTCTGCAAATGCCCCTGCAAGTGCCAGCGCACAGGAAGCGAAAGCACCTTATGCTTCCCTTCCATCTCCTGCACCCGGTTCTCACCCACATCCGTCACACCGAGGGAAATCGCCTCCTCCATGTCGGACAAAGGATGATACTTCGTCACAGCCACCAGCGTCACATCCTGCCCATAGGGCGAGCGCGCCTTCGCCTCAGCGATCCGCTCTGTGACGCGGGCCAATCTTTCAGAAATCTCGGACATAACTCCGCCTTCTTTATCCTAAAACTCAGCACAACTGTTTCCTTTGAGAAACAGATATACTTATACACATTATAGCACAGAAAAGAATCAGATAAAAACGGAAATTTCGCCGCGCCTTCCGCTATGTGACCTCCTTCCCCACGCTGTCATCCTGAGCGTAGCCGAAGGATCCATTCGCCATAGCGGTATAAATGCAAAACCGGCACGAATGCCCGCGGGTGTTTTCGTAGCACGCTACTGAGTCAGTAAGCATGCATACCGCTACTGCTGATAGATCCTTCG
>CAVEMF010000234.1:0-3844 GCA_963616715.1 Ruminococcus bromii
ATAAAAATAGTGAGGAGATATAGAGATGAAGGCTCCTATCGAAGAATTAAAAGAATTTACAAAGCGCAATCGAGAAGAAATGATTCTTTTCTGGGAAAGTCTGGTCAATATGCAGGCCGGCACCAAGGAAATCGACCGGGTGAATCGCATCATGGATTTCTTGAAGAAACATTTCGAGATGGAAGGGATTTCCTGCCATCTGGTGGATACCAAGGGCAGTGCCAATGTATTGGTGGCAGAGCTGAATCCCAACGCACCGGGAAAGCCGCTGCTTCTTTCGGGGCATTGTGATACCGTATTTCCTTCGGGGAGCTACCCGGAGGATCCATTCCACATCGAGGACGGCTTTGCTCGCGGCCCCGGCGTGGTGGATATGAAAAATGGCGTGGCCATGATTTTCTACATGATGGTGGCACTGAAACACTTCGGCTTCACGGAGCGGCCGGTGAAAGCGGTCCTAGTCGGTGACGAGGAAACCAGCCATTCCGGTGGCATCGCGGATCAAATCCTGATGGATGAGGCGAAGGGATGCCTGTGCTGCTTCAACATGGAAAGCGGTCGCATGGATAATTGCCTCACGGTGGGGCGCAAAGGCTGCCTGGACTGCCATATCACGGTCCACGGTGTGGCGGCCCATGCGGGAAATGATTATCTCAAGGGCAAAAATGCCATCGTAGAAATGGCGCAGAAGCTGCCGCTCATGCAGGCTCTTACGAAATATGATGACGGTCTCACGGTCAGCGTCGGCGTCATCAAAGGTGGCATGGTGTCCAATGCGGTACCGGACTATTGCTATGCGGAGCTGGACGTGCGCTATAAAAAACAGAAGGATATGCTGTGGGTGGAAGAGGAAATCCGCAAAATCTGCGAGAAAACTTTCATCGAAGGCACTACCACAGAGTTGGAATTTGTAGCGCCTATGCCGCCATTTGAGGAAACGGAAGCGAATCACAAGCTTCTTTCCTATATCAATAGCGTGGCGGAAACATGCGGCTATCCGCCATTCGGTGGGATTTATGTAGGCGGCGGCTCCGATGCCTCCTATATTTCCAGTATGGGCGTGCCGACGGTCTGCTCTATGGGGGCCCAGGGCAGCGGCGCGCATACGATGGAAGAGCGCGCATCAGTAGAAAGCTTCTTTGATCGCTGGATCATCACCACCGCAGCCATCATGGAGGCAGACCGTTTTGAAGAAATGAAGTAAAAGGGGAGAAGTTTCATTCATGAAAGAAGATGTAAAAGCATTTAAGGCACCTAGCCCGATTTTGATTTTGGTGTGCGTCATCGTTTTGTGCGCTATCGCCAGCTATGTGATCCCGGCAGGGGTGTATGAGCGCGTCAAAGATGTAAATACCGGAAAGATGGTCGTGGATCCGTCCACTTTCCACTATGTGACACAGAATCCCACGGGATTTTTGGATTTCTTCACCGCCATCAATAAAGGTTTCAAAGGCGGTATCAGCATCATTGCCTTCCTTTTCATGGTAGGCGGTTCTCTGGGGATTCTGGCCAAGACCGGCGCCATTGTGGCAGGGCTTTCTACGCTGGTCAAAAAGATGAGAGGCCACAGCATCCTCATGATCCCGGTGCTCATGGTGACGCTTGCTACCTTCTCGACTTTGGCAGGCTGCAACGAAGAATATCTGGCTTTCACGCCCTTGGTGGTCAGTGCGGCACTGGCGCTGGGCTTTGACTCGCTGACAGCGCTGGGCATCCTTTTCTGCTCGGTGGCCGCAGGCTATGGCGCCGGTATCACCCAGCCATTCTCTGTAGGCGTAGCCCAGGGCATCGCAGGGGTACCGATTTTCTCCGGACTTCCATACCGCGTAGTGCTCTTTGTGGTGCTGGTGACGATCAATATTTCCTATGTGATGTACCATGCATACAAAGTGAAAAAGAATCCGAAGAGCAGCTCGGTCTATGAAATCGACCAGGCCAAAAAAGACACTGTAACCATCGATGAATCGGCGCATCTCACCACTCGTCAGGCGATTTCTTTAAGCCTTTTGGGGCTGAACTTCGTCTGCATCATTATCGGCGTTTTGAAATTTGATTTCTACATGAATGAAATTTCTGCCATGTTCATCATCATGGGTCTTCTCTCCGGCATCATCTGCAAGCTGTCGCCGAATGACATCTGCGATGCCTTCCTGGATGGCTGCAAGGGCATGATGCTTCCCTGCCTCGCAGTAGCTATGTGTAAAGGGGCGACCATCCTTCTGGATAATGCGAAGGTCATGGATACTATCATTTATTATCTGGCCGGCATGCTGGACGTTTTCCCGTCCTCTATCATCGCTTTCGGTATGTTCATCATCCAGGACTGCTTCAATGTCTTGGTACCGTCTTCCTCCGGACAGGCAGCCATTTCTATGCCTATCATGGCGCCGCTGGCGGATATCGTAGGCCTTACCCGTCAGACCTCTGTCTTTGCCTTCACCTTGGGCGATGCCTTCACAAACTGCATCACCCCGGCATCCGGCGCGACCATGTCGTACCTCGCTATGGCGAATGTGCCCTACAAGAAATGGGTGCGCTTCGTGCTCCCCTTAGTAGGCATCTGGTGGATCGTAGCCTTCTGCTTCCTCACCTACGCAACGGCCATCCATCTGGGACCGGTATAATAGAATAGCAATCAAAAAGCTGTGAGATGCTTGTGTCTCACAGCTTTTTTAGTGGTCAGTAATCAGTGATCAGTGATCAGGACGCATTTGACGCTAAGCGCATGTGTCATGCTTGCTACTTAAATGTGATTATCGGTAGTGGGGAAGTCGTCAGTCGCGCACTAATCACTGAACACTAATCACTAATCACTAAACCGATAGCGTTCATTCACGCGATTATTTTACTGTATTTCTCAGCGTCCCGATGGGATCGATGGTGATTTCTACCACATCGCCTTTTTTCAGGAACTGGGGCGGATTGAGACCCATGCCTACGCCTTGGGGGGTGCCGGTGGCGATGACGTCGCCGGGCTGGAGGGTCATGCCGTCGGAGAGGATGGAAATCAATTTTGGGATAGAGAAAATGAGATCGGTGGTGGAGCCTTCCTGGCGGAGATGATCATTCACCTTGGTGTAAATGGTAAATGGCACCGGCCAGTCGCCGATCATGACGGTGGGGCCCATGGGGCAGAATGTATCGAGACTCTTGCCTCGGAACCACTGGAGATGCTTTTTCTGCAGATCTCTGGCGGTGACATCGTTGATGATGGTGTAGCCGTATACATATTTCATGGCATCTTCTTCGGCTACATTGGTGCAGGTCTTGCCGATGATGACGCCCAGCTCGCCTTCGTAGTCCACTTCTTTGGTGACGGAAGGGTGGCTGTCGATTTCTTCATTCGGGCCGATGACGGAAGTGGTGGCTTTGGTGAAGAAAATGGGGTTGTCCGGATTCTTTGCATTCACATCCTGGTCGAATTCCTTCACGTGAGCCTGGTAATTTTTGCCGATGCAAAGTACATTGCGGCGGGGGTGGAAGGGGACTTCCAACCGCACATCTTTCAAGGAAATCGGGGTGATCACCTTGTCTTTTTCATTCATTTCCAGCGCTTTGGCCAGGTTCAAAAGGCCATCTTCGCCGCTTTCGATGAATTCGCCCATGGTTTCAGCGAGAGGAATGAAATAGGTCTCCTCCAAATCGCGGGCGGAGTAAATGGATTCTCCATCAGTGGACAGCACGCCCCACTGGCGGTCGCCCTGGTAGTTATAGGATACAAGTCTCTGCATAGTATACCTTCTTTCTGAAAAATAATGTAATCTCATTATACCACAAAATAAAATACCGCAGAGACTTGGTGCGTCCCTGCGGTATTTCTATTTCCTTAAATGGTATGAGAAGA
>CAVEMF010000235.1:0-3843 GCA_963616715.1 Ruminococcus bromii
CGGCCCGATTGCAGGAGGGAGAGGATGGTTTCCTTTACGCAATATTCCGACGCAATGCCGCCTACATAAACCTTCGGCGATGCCACTTGGGCGAGAAATTTTCCTTCGCTATTGACGCCGTTAAATGCAGAATATTCCTCCACATCATCGCGGATGCCCTTTAAGAATAAATTGGTAGGACATGGCTGATTGCTTTTCTCTTTGATGCCTGCTTTGAAATCCGGCGAAAGCGCTGCGCCTTCTGTGCCGGCCACGCAGTGCACCGGCCAAGTGCCGCCATTCACCGCAAAAGATCCATTGGTCTCGCTGTGCCAGTCAGACGTATAGAGACAACGCACCTCGTGAGAATTTACAAAATCCACCAAATACTTCACCGCTTCATGGCTGTGCCCGCAGGCCAAAGAGCCATCGATGAAATCATATTGACAATCGACAATGATCAAATCATCCATAAGAAAGCCTCCTTTATTTGAGCGTTCTATTTATTTTACCATACCTGGGCGGAGTGGGAGAAATTTATTTCGGAGAATTACGGATAATGGATAGGGGACAAGGGATAAGGCGCTTTTGGCTGCTTCCCCAAACAAGACAAGCCCTCTTCTCAGAAGAAAGCCAATCAAGGAAACCGCTAAACGCGCCTTATCCCTTATCCCCTATCCCTTATCCCCTTTTTCCATCAAAAAAGACCGCGAATTCTCGCGGCCTTTCGTTTCAAATTCAAAATGCATGTCTCAGGATGAGATACACCAGGGCGCCTACAGCGGCGGTGCAGGGGATAGTCATGACCCAGGCAGAAACCATCTGATAAGCCACGCTCCAGTGGACGGCACGGAAACGTTTCGCCCAGCCTACACCCATGATGGAGCCGGTCACCACGTGGGTGGTGGATACCGGGAGGTGCAGCATGGTAGCACCGAAGATGATCATGGAAGAGTTCAGATCCGCTGCAAGGCCATTGACCGGCTGCATGCGGAAAATTTTATTTCCTACAGTGCGGATGATACGCCAACCGCCGACGCTGGTACCAAGGCACATAGCGAGCGCGCAGGCCACCTTCACTTCCCAGGGCACTTCGAGGGCGCCGATGTAGCCACCGGAGAGAAGAGCCAAGGTGATGATGCCCATGGATTTCTGTGCATCATTGGAGCCATGGGAGAAAGCCATGAGCGCTGCCGATGCCATCTGGATATGACGGGAAATATAATTCACTCTCGATTTCCCTACGTTACGGAAAAGCACATAGAGGAGAGTCATGATCACATAGCCCATACCCAAGGCCACCACCGGAGAAGCCACGAGGCCGATGACGATGGTGAGGACGCCGGCCAGATGAATAGCGCCGGTGCCGTAAGAAATCACCACAGCGCCGATGACCCCGCCAATGAGCGCGTGAGACGAGCTCGAAGGCATACCGATGCGCCAGGTGAATAAGTTCCAAATGATAGCAGACGCCAGAGCAGCGATAAGCACCACCGAGTCCACCATGTGAGGAGATGTCACGATTTCCCCGCCGATGGTCTTTGCCACGCCGGTAGAAATCATAGCCCCTACGAAATTCAAAATAGCAGACATCATGATTGCGATCTTCGGACTCAGCGCGCGGGTAGCCACACAAGTCGCGATCGCATTGGCCGTATCGTGAAAGCCGTTAATGAAGTCAAAGGCCAAAGCCAGGACGATTACCAGCCCCACCAGGTAGATATCAGGCATACTTCATGACCACCTCTTTGATCAGGTTCGCTACTTTTTCGACCCGATCACAGGTGTCCTCCATGGCCTCCATGATTTCTTTCCAACGAATGATTTCCATCACGTCGTGGGTGCCATCGAAGAGTTCGGAAATAGACTGGCGATACACCGCATCCCCTTCGCTTTCCAGGGAATTCAGCTTTCTTGCTCTCTGTCCGATTTCGATTTCATTCTTATCGATATCTTTGAGGAGACGGAAAAGCGTAATCAGCTCCTCCGACATTTCGATCAAAATATCCGCCATGCGAAGCGGCAGCTCGGAGCCGGTACCGGCGTGGTAGAGCTTCAGGCTCAGCACCACGTCCTTCACATCGTCCACGCAGTCGTCCAATGTGCTGGTGAGCATGAAGAAATCTTCTCTATCAATCGGGGTGATGAAGACATGGCGCATCTTGGCAGCAATGTCATGGGTCACGCGGTCTGCCTGATGCTCCAGCTCGCGGGCTTCCTTGGAGTATTTCTCCAACTTGGAAGGATCCTGCAGTACCTCTTTGGCCATCAAAGTGCCCTTGCGGAAAAACTCGGCGTTCGTCACCAGGAAATCAAAAAACTCTTCATGCTTATTAACCAGACTGAACATGGCGTCCTCCGTTTTTACAAACACTGTACGTATATCCCTATGGTATATCATCTATGTAAAGTCTATGTAAAATTTCCGCGAGTTGTATCAAGAATTTGAAATTTTAATGTAGGGGTAAAGGGGAGTAACGGTATCGGTTTGGTAGTCGGTAGTCGGTGGTCGGTAGTCGGGGCGCAATTAACTGCTTCCCCACTACCGTGAACCGTTTACCGTACAACCGTTAACCGGCTCTTTTACCGATAGCGAGCCATGGAGTACATCTGCTTCTATATAGCGGTTTATCGTGCCAGTTCTCGTAATCCTAAACACACTCGGTGAACGGTTATACGGTAAGCGGATAACGGTAGTGGGGAAGCAGCGAGACGCGTTTCTCTATTTCAAAACTCGCGCCGCTTTATAATTTGTGCGGCGCACCGCCACTCCTCACTCCTCACTCCTCACTCGTGTCCTATCCCTAATCTCAAACTTATCCCTTGTTAATCCTTTCTCGTTATGCTACTATAAGGACAAGCCAAGGGAAATCGGATTTCCCGGCGGACAATTTCAGAGGGGAAGCAGAGTCTTGAGACTATTGCGCTGAATTCGGTGAAAATCCGAAACTGGTCATACCAGCCGTGAAGGAGAGAGCTCCCAGTCGGATGTCGCCTGTTTCCAACATTCTATCTGCGGCCTTAGTGTACCCTATGGGCGGAGTGGATGCTGGTTGCAGTGTCTCATTCTCCCAAGTGGCTTGCGGTTTTTTTATTTCTCACCGCGCCCTATTTCCCGGAAAGGAAAAGCCATGAGAAAAATCAAGGACGAGATCAAGCGCATCGAAAGCGCCAAGGGGAATATGGTCCTTGTGAACAAGGCCTCCTACCTTTCCATCCTGAAAGAGCTCAGTATTCTTCGTTTCAAAGTCCGAAAAGCAGAGGACTGGACCACCCCGGCCCAAGTGCTCACGCTTTCTCGGGAGGGCTATATGGCCCGGTATTGGAAACCGGATGCAAGTCCGGCGAAAAGCAAAGGAGAAAAGAAAATGGCAGATCAGGTAGAAGTCACCGTAGCAAAAGAAAAAGTAGCAGCATTCCAGAAATATTTGGAAGAAAACCAGATCCAGGGCTTTGGCCTCCAGGATTTCCAGAATGAAGTCCATGCCCAGGCATTCCGCAGCAACCTGGCTGTCGAAGGCACCAACCTTCCCTTCATGATCCTCTTAGACGACAGCGTATACACCATGCTGCAGGTACAGATCGCTTCCGCTATCGCTGTAGGCGACAAGAGAGAAAAAATCTGCACCTTCCTGAACGACCTCAATGAACAGTACCGCATGCTGAAATACAGCGCTGACGCATCCGGCAACGTGATCCTCACCTGCTGCATCCCCGCCGGCGTCCCCCACTTCGAACCGGCACTGGTCATCGCTATCCTGAACCAGCTCCAGGGCCACCTGAACGCCCTCTATCCGGAAATCATGAAACAGCTGTGGGCTAAGTAATAGTTTTTAACGCGAATGACTTAGTAGTCAGTAATCG
>CAVEMF010000236.1:0-3817 GCA_963616715.1 Ruminococcus bromii
CAGTTTGAAAGAAATAGGGATAGGGGATAAGGGATAAGGACTCGCGTATCTGCTTCCGCATAGCTTTGAGCTATCAGCTTGGAGTTTGTAAGCTCTTCGCACGAGACGCCAGAAGAAATAGAGGCAAATATTGGGGGCTATTCTCTTAGGCGTCTCGTGGGGCGGGCTTACAAGCTCCAAGCTCCTAGCTCAAAGCTATGACGAAGCAATCAAAGGCGTCCTTATCCCTTATCCCCTATCCCTTATCCCCATTCATTGTTATAATAAGAGCGGATTTTAATTCCAAATATTCTAAATTCGTGATATGATAATTAGTATAGAATTAGGAGGAAATATGGGCTTATTAGATGATACGCTGGACCGGATCCAGCCGCTGCACCAAGAAGCCATGGAGACCGCCGGGAAGCGCTGGCGGGATCTGTACCTGGGCATGGGCAATGTAGGCAAGATGGAGGACATGGTGACTCGCTACATCGGCGTCACCGGCGAGGAAATGCCGGAGCTGCCTAAGGGCTGCATGGTCATCGCTTGCGCCGACCATGGCGTGTATAAGCAGGGGGTGTCGGCGTACCCCCAGGCCACTACCGTGGGCATGACAAAGGCGTATGTGGTGGCGAAGGGCGCATCGGCGAACGCCATGGCTTACTATTCCGGTATGGATATGGTGGTCGTGGATGTGGGCATCAATTTCGATATGAGCGGCACACCGGATCTCTTGGACCGCAAAATCGCCTGGGGCACCCAGGATATTTCCGAAGGCCCGGCCATGAGCCGCGCCGAAGCCATCCGCTCCATTGAGATCGGCATCGAGATCGCCGAAGAGAATGCGCGCAAGGGCTATAAGGTTTTCACCATCGGCGAAATGGGGATTTCCAATACCACCTCGTCGGCCTGCATCTTGGGCGCCTTTAATCACTGGAACGCCATCGAAGTGACTGGCCGCGGGACGAATATTTCCGATGAAAGGCTCCGTCACAAGGTGGAGGTGGTGCAGAAGGCACTCGATGTGAACCAGCCGGATTCCACGGATGGCCTGGATGTGTTGACGAAGGTGGGCGGCTTTGAATTTGGCTGCCTCACCGGCGTCATTTTGGGTGCGGCGGCGAACCATGCTTTGACCATCATCGATGGTTTCAATACCACTGCCAGTGCCTTCATCGCCAAGGCTCTGTGCCCCCAGGTGTCGGACTACCTCATGGCGTCTCACCTGTCCTTGGAGCAGGCTCACAAGAAATCCTTGGCTGCGCTGGGACTCTCTGAATATATTGACTTGGATTTCCGCCTCGGCGAATCCATCGGCGCCGGCATCCAGAAGAAAATGCTGGACCTGGCCATTTCCGTTTACAGAGAATGTGCGACCAAAGAAGAGCTGGGGGTGAAAGCATAATGAGTCAGATTCCGGAATTGAATAAAGAAATCATGGAGGCTTGTCAGCTCTATGTGGACAACCTCATTAAGCCGCTCCACTCTTTGGGAAAACTTGAGGAGATGGCGGTCCGCATCGCCGGCATCACCGGCGAAGTAAAGCCTGCCTACCTCAATAAAGCCATCGTTATTTTCGGCGGCGACACCGCGGTAGACGGCGAGAACAAGACCAAGGGCCAGCTCTCTCATGACGAAATGAAACTGGTGGCCGGCGGCATGGGCCCGGTGAATGTGCTGGCTCGCGCCATGGACGCGCCGGTGTATCTCATCGACGTGGGTCTGGAGAAAGATACTTCTGACATCGAAGGCGTGCTGTCGAACAAAGTCATCGCGGGCACCCATCATGGCCGTGTTGCTATGGATGATGAAGTGGTGTCGGCGGCTGTTTCCCTCGGTATGTCGGTGGCTAAAACTTTGGCCGGCCAGGGCGTGCAGGCTATCGGCCTGGGAAATATCGGCGAACGCTCCATGCTCTCCGCTTTGGCGGTCACCACGGCGGTGATGAAAGGGGACCTGGAAGAAGCATCGAAGCGTCAGGGATTCTCCCTGCGCCTCTCCGATGTAGGCGACTTTGCCAAAGACCCCCTGGGCACCCTGGCGAAGGTGGGGTCTGCGGAAATCGCAGCCCTCTTTGGCCTCGTGGTGCAGGCGGCTCGCCTGGGCATCATCGTAGTCTTTGATAACGCCGTCACCGGCGCAGCTGCTTTGGCCGCGGCCTCCGTATATCCTGATATTAAAAACTATCTATTTCCTTCTGTGTATTATGAAGAACCGGTTCATCAGATGCAGATGCAGAAGCTTTCCATGAAATCCTTCCTGCATTACGATTTCACAGAAGCCGAAGGCTATGGCTCCGCCCTGGGACTTTCCCTCTTGGACGCCGCCATCGACATGCTGAATCAAATGAAAACCTTCGGCACCGCGGAAGTGGCAGTGGCAGAGGATGGTCCGGGCAAGGGTCGTCAAAGAGAGGACGTGAAGTGATGAAAGCACTTTTTGTACGCTGCTATGGCAAGCTCACCGCTGATATGATGATCGGCGGCCTCATCGATATGGGGGTGCCGCCGGTGTATCTTACGTCGAAGCTTCGGGACGCGGGGCTTACCGTGGATTTCATCGAGAAACCAAATCCCAAGGCGCAGATTTCTGCCCACTATTTCCATATCCCGCCGACTGGAGAAAAGCCCATGCTCTTAAAAGAAGGGGATATTTTTAAACAGTGGCGTGATATCTGCAGCGCCGGGGCGCCGGACTGGGAAGACACAGGCTGGAAAGTGTTCTCTGCCCTCACCAGCGGAGCGTCGGATGCCATCGATGAAATCGCCGGCAACGTCATCGACCTGCGCCGCATCGGTGTCAGCGAGGAAAATCTGATTTCCCTCTACCTCTTCCTGGCATGCCTGGACTACCTGGAAGTGGAGAGCCTCTTCGTGGTGCCCTTCTCCATCAAAGAAGGGAAATCGGAACCGGCCAGAGCCACCGTGAAGATCCTGACCGACGCCGGCTCCACCGTGGGCGAACCGGTAGACGCCGAGGACATCCATCCCTTCGCAGCGGCTATGCTCGAAGGCTTGGCGGCAAAGTTCATGCCCATGGACAGCCGCTTCCTGGCGGACAAGACCGCCTACGGCAGCGCCAGCGCCGAGAAACCCACCGGCGATAGCACCGTGGCCCTCCACCTGGGCTACTTCCAAGACCGCGGCGAATCCATCTTCAGCCGCCACCTGAAAGTCTTCGGCATGGGCGCAGATTTGATCGGATAGTAGGTAGTGGTCAGTGATTAGTAATTAGTGATCAGGTCGCAAATAGCGCTAGTGCACACACGGGACAGCCTGTGTATGCACTAGCGCTATTTGCGTTTTAAATTGTTTGGTGGTCGGTAATCGGGACGCTATTTCCGTCAGTGTATACATACAGGTGACATCAATTTTGTAAATAGCGTCAAACACGCTCCGACCACCGACTACTAAATCCCTGGCGGTAGCATCTCCAGCTGTGTACTAGCGAGAATCGCGCCCTGATCACTGACCACTGATCACTGATCACTAATTACAACTTTTTTCAAAAAAACCCTTGCAAAATGAAAGAGAATCGTATATAATAATCCTCGTCGCACGGCGAGTGAGAGACAAGCGAAGAAATTCTTGAATGAATAAAAATTCCTTGTTGACACAAACGAAACGATATGATACAATATCATTCGTCGCTGATGCAGCGGCAAGACAAGAAATCAGAAAGTTGATTGAATTCAAAAAAATCTGATACTTGACAAAATGCAAAACTGTGATATAATGATATCGCTGTTAAGCAACATGCGGAAGTAGCTCAGTGGTAGAGCACAACCTTGCCAAGGTTGGGGTCGCGGGTTCGAGTCCCGTTTTCCGCTCCATTG
>CAVEMF010000237.1:0-3814 GCA_963616715.1 Ruminococcus bromii
CGGCGCATTTCTATCCTCCGCTAACGCGCGCCCCTTCTCCAAGGGGCTACGGATTGAGGCTAGTGCAACATGAATTATTCTACCTGCTGGTATTTAAATTTCTTGGCTTAATAGCATTGCAGACCAGGGGACGAAAACCTGGCTACTGCACGTCTATAAACCTCGTTTTTTGTAGAATTAAAAAGAAATCCCCAGAGAAGGGGTCGAAGTGATTTTACTTGGATAGGGTATAGGTATGATTTCCTGCGTCTGCGTATGTCTGCGGGCGGATAGTCGCTATGTATGGGTGCTAAATAGGATCTGACGACCATTGATTTCTGCCAACTTTCTTTTTCGCGAAAGTTGGTGAGAAGGATGGATGACGCATAAGTCGGTAGTCGGGGAGTGTTTGGTTATAGCATTATTGTCTCGTGGGGCGAACTTACAAGCTCCAAGCTCCTGGCTCAAAGCTATGAGGAAGCAGCCAAATGCGTCCTGATCACTGATCACTGACCACTGCTCACTAAACCACCAGCAGGCCTTATCCCTTATCCCCTATCCCTTATCCCTAAGTACAAAAAGGAGGGCGATGCTATGAGCTGGATCTATGTGACCGAAGCCGGAGCGCGGCTGGGACTTCGAGGCGGAAGGTATGTGATCAGCCGAGAAAATGAAGTGGTGGCGGAGGTGCCGTCGGAGTTGGTGGAGGGCGTGACGGTGATCGATACGGTGCAGGTGTCGTCTCACGCTATCGTGGACCTGCTAAAGCGAGAGATCCCGGTGACTTGGCTCTCGACGGAGGGGAAGTTCTTCGGCCGCCTGGAGTCTACGGCGTCGCAGGACATGACGCGAGTGAAGGAGCAATTCGCGCGGCAAGAGGATGAGGAGTTCTGCGTGAAGCTGGCACGGCTCACGGTGTTCCGCAAGATTTATAACCAGCGGGCCATTATCCGGAGTTACAACCGCCGGGCCGAGAGCGAGAAGGCGGCGGCCATTTATGACCAGATCCGCATCTTGGCTGACAAGCTCCACGGGGCGAAGACGGTGGATGAGATCATGGGCTACGAGGGGAGCGTGGCGCGTCTCTATTTCCAGGCGCTTAGTGAATTTCTGCCGGCGGATTTCCGTTTCGAGAAGCGCACGCGCCGGCCACCGACGGATCCTTTCAATTCTATGCTGAGCTTTGGATACACGCTTTTGATGTATGATTTCTACACGGCCATCACCAGGACGCGGCTGTCGCCTTATATCGGCTATCTCCACGCGCTAAAGGACGGGCACCCGGCGCTGGCATCAGATCTTATGGAGCCTTGGCGGGCGGCCATCGTGGATGCCTTCTGCTTGGCCTTGGTGACTCATAAGGAAATCGATAAGGATTGCTTCATGAAGAGTGAGGAGAATGGCGGTGTCTACCTCACGCGGGTGGGGCGGCGGATTTTCATTCAGGCCTATGAGCGGAAGATGCGGAGCGTGAATTCCTATTTCAATGGGAAATACTCCTGGCGCCATACGGTGCAGATGGAGTGTGACTCCTACCGGCAGGCAGTGCATGAGAGGGATGCCGAGCTGCTCCGGCCCTTGGTGATCCGATGATGGACGAGTGGGAAGAGGAAATAGAGCTCAGACCCACGGACGATGGCCGCCTCATCGTCTTGGTGATCTATGACATCGTAGATAATAAAATGAGAAATCGGATGGTGAAGTGTCTCTCGGGGTATGCCATAAGGGTGCAGAAGTCTTGCTTTGAAGGATTTCTTACCATGCGGCAGTGCGAGGAGATGGAGATGCGGGCTAGTCGCATCATCGATCCATCCACTGACTCCCTTCGAGTCTATCGCCTCCGAGACTCCGCCTTCGTCCGCTCCTGGGGCCTGGGGGATGTGAAGGAGGACGATGTGATCATTTATTAAAAAAGAGCCACGGGAATTTGTCTCGTGGCTTTTTTTGTATGGGCGACTACTCACTTCCCGTCATCCTGAGCGAAGCCGAAGGATCTATTGTCGATAGCGAGAAAAGGAAAGTATTAGACCGCAGGTAAAAGTGTCCTTATCTCTTGTCCCTTATCCCTGACTGGCATCCCGATCACCGACTATCGACCACTTAGTCTAGCAATTAAATTTCCTTTTTCCTCCTGATTTGGGTATAATACAAATAGAAGAAGAGGAGAGGAGGCGGGCGATGGATAGCGAGAAGAGTTTGGATGATTTCTACCTGGCCGGCAAGAATCCGGAGTATGACCGAGTGGCGAAGAAGCTGCTGGCGAGCCGGAAGATATTGGCTTGGATCATGAAGTATTGTGTCGAAGAGTTTAAGGACAGTGAGATCCCGGATATTCGTGATCGGTATATCCAGGGGACGCCCGAGGTGGCGCTGACGCCGGTGCTTCCTGATGAGACAAACGCGGCTTCCCGCATTCGCGGAGAGAATACAGAGGATGCGCTGGTCACAGAGGGCAAGGTGACCTTCGACATCCGTTTCCGTGCTGTGACGCCGGATGATGAGCCGCTGGAGCTTATTATCAATGTGGAAGCGCAGAAAAATTTGCGCCTCTCTTACCCGCTCTTGAAACGGGCGGTGTACTATTGCAGTCGTTTGATTTCCTCTCAGTACACGGTAGACTTCGAGCAGGCGCACTATGAGAAGGTCAAAAAGGTCTATAGTATCTGGCTTTGCATGGACACGCCCGATGGACGAAGCGGCATCACGAGATACAAACTGGAAGAGAAGCCGGAGTTTGGTGACTATGAAGTCGAGAAAACGACCTACGACCTGCTGCAGGTGGTGATGGTCTACATCGGCGATGGAGAGCGCGACCTGGGAAATCGGTTGCTGAATCTTTTGAGTGAACTTTTCAAATCGGAAGATAATGCAAGGACGAAGATGAGTAAGCTGAAAGAAAATTATCATATCGATTTAAATCAAGACGAAGAAGGGATGGTGGATACTATGTGTAACTTGAGTGTGGGTGTATACGAAAGAGCTTGGGATAAAGGTTGGAATAAAGGTTGGAATAAAGGGTGGAATGAAGCTTGGGACGAAGCTTGGAATGATAGTTTGCATCAGGAAAGAGAACGGAAAAAACGGCAGCTTATTCCCGATCTTTGGGAAATGCATATGGACATCCCGATGATTGCCAAGTTGGCAGAGTGCTCGGAAGAAGAAGTCACGGCTATTTTGAAGGAAATGGGACTTTGATAGAACGGTGGATACCATGTGTAACTTGAGTGTAGGTGTATACGAAAGAGGTTGGAATAATTGTTGGAATGATTGCTTACGGCAGGAACGAGAGAGAAAAAGACGACTTATTTCTAACCTTTGGGGAATGCATATGGACATCCCTGTCATTGCCAAGTTGGCTGAGTGCTCGGAGGATGAGGTCCGCGAAATAGCAAAGGAAATGGGACTTCGCTAAAAATGTATATTGATTTACACCATATGAAAAGAGCGAGAGGAAATGATTTTCCTCCCGCTCTTTTTTGCCCTCTCCCCAAAGAAGGCAAAAGATTCATGCTTACTGATCACCGGCGTCATACCCGCCAGTCTCGTCATCCTGAGCGAAGTCGAAGGATCTATTCAGCAATAGCCCTATGGAGGACTACTGACTCTTAGGCCAAACACGTCCCGACTACCGACCACCGACTACTAATAAGTCGACCTCCACCGCTGACGCGCTTAACCTCCTTCCAGAGGAAGGAGGTTACATTGCGGAATGAAAATAATTTTTGACAGCCCCCCTTTACTTCTCTCCTTTATCGTGGTAAAGTATAACCACTAGAAAGTAAAGGAGGGCTCTTATGGCTCACGGGATTGACGATTTAAAAATGGTGCATGAAGA
>CAVEMF010000238.1:0-3793 GCA_963616715.1 Ruminococcus bromii
GCTTATTGACGAGGTACCTCCGACTAATTTATAATTCAACTATAAATTAGTCGGGAACTTTTGGGTGAAACGCATGATGTGGCATAAAAAATACCTGCAGAGCATAGGAATCTGCGCTCTGATCATTGACAACGAATTGCTAAATCGTAAGCGGGAAGCGTCTCTCGTTGGAGCGGAAGAATCCATGCAGTGATAGCGGAAGGAGGAAATATTTTCTCCGCAGCTAAACGCGCCCCGACTACCGACTACCGACCACCGACCACCGATTACGAAATCTCTAGCGTTAAATCCCTTTGCCCGTCATCCTGAGCGAAGCCGAAGGATCCATGCAGTCATAGTGGGAAGAGGAAATACTTCCTCTGCAGCCAAACGCGGCCCGACCACCGACCACTGACTACCGACTACCGATTACGAAACCCCTTGCGCTAATCGCTCCGATTCTCTACAATAAAGAGGATAGATTTTTTCGAAGAGTGAGAAGGAGACACTATGCTCAAAAAGTTAGTTCAGATTTCCATGGCGCTGGCCATCAGCTTCTCCAGTGGGGCGCTGGCGAGTGCGGAGGATCTGGTGATCGAAGGGCTCGGGCGGCTGCCTTTGGGGGCTCAGGTGACGGTAGTGGACGGCGGACACACGAAGCTGAATGAATTCATGAAGCAGGTCATCCACCAGAAGGACTACGGTAAGTCTGTGAGAGCGGCCATGTGGTCCATCCTCACCGTGCCGCCTGGCATGAATCTCTATCCCGAGAAGCCGCCGTACCCCTATGACACCATGCACATGTACCAGATCCGCAAGGAAGATGTGCGCGGTATGTACAGCGCCGGCGTCTTTGTGATCAAAGGCAGCGCCAATGATTTCTTCCATGGCGGGAAACCGAAGGCCGCCAATTTCTGGAAGAATGCTTTCCGCCAGGACGCAGAGCGGCCCACCTCGCTCTTTGGGATGCCCAAGATCCGCACCGAAGAATTCCAAGCCTTGATGGATCAGGTGCTGGAAGAAAAGAAGGGGCCATCGCTCAAGGTGAAAATCCTCACCTTCACGCCATGGAAAGCGCTGATCAATGAGGATGGCACGTATCGCTGGACCCAGGAGGCGAAAGTGGTGATGACCAACGAGAAGGGGCTCTCCTTCCCGCTTTGGATTTCCTCGACCCTTTTGAAAGAGGGAGATACCTATTATCTCATCGAAATCAATGGCAGCCATACAGCGGCGGAGAAATTGTCCGATGATATCCTGTACGGATTTTATCGACTGAAGAGGTGAGGTACTGCATGAAATGGAAACAGACTGCACTGGCCATGCTTGCCGCTACTCTTTTGGCGGGGAGCGCCGGTGCCTATGATATGAACCAAGTGGCAGCGAAAGCGTTGCCGAAACGCTTTGCCTACCAGGACATCGCCGGGAATGAGACGCTTTCCTTCATGGGGCAGGACATTCCCTACCAGATGGGACAGCTGCAAATCACGCTGAAGAAACAGCAGCGCTTCGCCTCGGGCTACATCATCCGCGGAGAATTGCCGGTGGCCATGGCCGACGTGATGAAGCCCTATTTCAAAATGAATCGAGACGAAAAGGTGTGGGAGCAGCTGACTCGCATGAATCGCGCCCTTTTGAATCCTGATTCGTCGCTTCGGAAATCCATTGAGGAAACCATGCTGAAGCTGGCAGAAAATTCCCTAGGCCCCGTGGCCCGGTCGGCGGTGACGGTGGATATTTCCAAAGTAGAGCCATTCCGCCGCCTCTCCAGCGACGAAGCCTATGTGTACACCGCCGGCGGCCTCATCACCTATAATGCGGAAGGCATGCTCCTTCCCATGTATTGCCGCGCCTATTTCTTCCCCAGTGATAGTGCCCTGCAGGTGATGATGCTTTTCACCCCCGACGAAGGCAAGGCGCCCCTGCTCTACGCCATCGACGACCTGGCGAATGAAGCCGCCAAGCAGTCTTTGGTAGGAAATACAGGCTACGAAGACCTGGGGACACTTCTCGTGGCTAATACAGAATCGTAGTATCGAAAGCCCTCTTCCCGGAAGAGGGTGCCCGTAGGGTGGGTGATGCTTCACTCGCGGACCTGCTTTCTCACTACCGTGAACCGTATAACCGTGTAACCGCTCACCGTGCGTGCTTTGGATTCCGGGAAATAGAGAGCCAACCGCTATATCGAAGCAGGGCAGTGTTCCATTTCTTGGTATCGTCAAAAGAGTCGGTAAACGGTTACACGGTAAACGGTTCACGGCAGTGGGAAAGCAGTCAAATGCGTCCCGACCACCGACTACCGACCACCGACCACCGACCACTGATCACTGACCACTAATCACTGACTACTAAACCAATTACGCTATAACCCGTTACAACAGGAGGACATATGAACGCATTTGCAGCACTTGGCGTGAATGAGACGCTGACGAAACTTTTGAAGACCCAGGGCATCAAGACCCCGACGCCGATTCAGCAGACCGCCATCCCTGCCGCATTCAAAGGAAAAGACCTGATCGGCCGCTCCCAGACCGGCACAGGCAAGACATTGGCCTATTTGCTGCCGGTAGTGCAGCGGGTAGACACCGAGAAAAATATGACCCAGGTGCTCGTGATGACACCGACCCGCGAGCTGGCGAAGCAGGTCTTCGACGTGCTGCGCCCCTTGGCTATCGAAGAGGGCGTGGATGCCGCTGACATCATCGGCGGCCGCACCATCGAGAACCAGCTACAGAAGCTGAAGCGCGATCCCCATGTGATCATCGGCACCCCCGGCCGTCTCTTGGACCACATCCGCAGAAAGAGCCTGGACCTTTCGAATGTGAAGACCGTCATCCTTGATGAAGCTGACCAGATGCTGGCCAATGGTTTCCGCGAAGACATCGAAGCCTTGATCGACGAGACGCCGAAGAAGCGCCAGCTCCTTCTTTTCTCCGCCACCATGCCCGACGAAGCCAAGCGCTTGGCCAGGAAATATATGCACCACCCGGTGTACCTGGATGTAGCCGAGAAGGCCACTGCGTCCACCGTAGACCAGAGAGTCTACGAGACCACAGCGCCCCACAAATTCAAACTCCTGGTGCGCCATCTCACCGAAATGAATCCCTACATGGCTGTGGTTTTCTGCAACACCCGTGAAGAAGCCCACGAAATCGCCGGCAAGCTTCAGGAGGAAACTGATTTCATTGTCGATGAAATTCACGGCGACATGAGCCAGAGCCAGAGAAACCAGGTGATCCGCGAATTTGAAAAAGCGAGAATCCAGGTCCTCGTAGCCTCCGACATCGCCGCCCGCGGCCTCGACGTAGAAGGCATCACCCATGTCTTCAACTATGGCATTCCTAGAAATCTGGAATACTACGTCCACCGCATCGGCCGCACCGGCAGAGCCGGCACCAAAGGCATTGCCATCACCTACGCCACACCGGAGGATGGCTTCATCCTTCGCAAGCTGGAAAAATCCATCGAAGAAACCATCACCCGCTACGATGAAAAAGGCCAGGTCCGCCGCGTGAGAGCCGGCAAGCCGAAAAAGAAAGTCGTCACCCCCGGCATGTACAAGCCCACCAAAAAGAAAGAGCACAAAGCCCTGGGACACAAAGGCAAGAACATGAGACAGAAGCGCAAGAAAGAAGATGCGCCGAAGAAGGGAAAGAAGAAATAAAAAAAGAGCCGCGAGCAGAAACGCTTGCGGCTCTTTTCTTTTGATGGCGTGAGACAATGAGACAATGAGATGATGAGAACGTGCTTACCTGCTTTCCCACTACCGCGAACCGTTTACCGTATAACCGTTAGACGGCTCTTTTGGCGATAA
>CAVEMF010000239.1:0-3787 GCA_963616715.1 Ruminococcus bromii
AAACGCGCCGACTTTCCAAACTTGCGGCGCTTCCTGATTTGTGCGCCGCACCTCCCCTTGACCCCTGCCCCACGACCCTTGCCCCTTTTGCTCGTAATCAGCTTTTCACCCCAAATCAACGGGGCGCGCCCCCGGGGACTAAACTAGACGAGATAGCACGCGAATAGGCTGCCCTCCATCCCAAAGGTGAAGGGAGGTGGCGAAATGATGAGTACCTATGAAGCATTAACTCTAATGATTACATTTGGGATTCTGATTGCCACAGTCATGTCCGGACGAAAGTAACACGTAAGTAATCCGCCCATGAAAAAAGCCTTCCCAAGGCTTAGGAGGCTTTCTTCAAACTTTGTTTCAAAAGAGGGAGCCGAATCCTAACCGGGGATTTTTCTACGGCTATCTCGTTTTCATCATTATATCATAGAATGCAAGAAATAAAAATATTTTTTAGTTTGAAATGTAATAATAATCCGTTTGAAAATTAGTGTTCAGGACGCGCGAGTGTTTCCCCACTAATTTTAAATTTTCCATTTTTAAATTTCTCCGCTTATGCTATAATAGAAATAACGAGATAGCCGTAAAATCCGTGGTGGGGACGGCTCCCTCATAATAGTTTGTTTGAAGAAAGCCTCCCAAGCCTTGGCGGGCTTTTTTCATGTGCGGATTACTTGCGTTACTTTCGTCCGGACATAATTGTGGCAATCAGAATGCCGAATGCGATCATTAGTGTCAATGTCTCATAGGTACTCATCATTTCGCCACCTCCCTTCACCTTTCGGCTGGAGGTAAGCCTTGTTCGCGTACTATCTCGTCGGATGTATTATATCATATGTGGAATTTTAAATTTTTATTTTTAAATTTCTTTGCTTGTGTTATAACGATGGCAACGAGAAGCCGCGAAAAAAATCCCTGCCTAGGATTTGGCTCCCTCAAAAAAATCTTGTGAGCGAAAAAAGCCTCCCTAAAATGTAGGGAGGCTTTTTTCGTGGTGGATTTAGTAATTAGTGATCAGTGTTCAGTGATCAGGGCACACTTGACGCCATTCACACATATCGGTATTACCTCCATGTATGCACTAATATCAAATGCGCACTAATCACTGACCACTGACTACTGATTACTAAACCAATAGCGTTCATCTCGCACAAACAGAAATTATTCGATATCTACAGTATCCGGTCTGCCTGCATCATCGAGGCCCATGTAAGCCACTTCTCTGACATGGCCATCATAGGTCAGGGTCACATGATAGTGGAAGGTCTTGCCGTCGAAAATTTCGTCGCCCAGTTCGATAGCGGTTACGTAGCTTTCCGGACGATAGGTTCTTACGGTATCACCGACAACCGGGAACTGGAGGAATACGAATTCTCCGCCCTGGTAGTTCACGCCACCGTAAACACGCTTCAGATCTGCTACCTGATACTTGTCTACGCCATCAACAATGATGCTTTTTTCTGTTACTTCTGCCATGTTTATCACCTCACGACCAATTTATAGCAATGGACTTGCTATTTCCTTATATAGTGTATCACTTTTGAGCGGGGAAGGCTAGGGGGAGGAAAAAGTGTGGAGTGAGGAGTGAGGAGTGAAGGTGCGCCGCGCAAACCATAAAGCGGCGCGAGTTTTTGAAATAGGGAAACGCGCTTGGCTGCTTCCCCACTACCGTGAACCGTTTACCGTGTAACCGTTCACCAAGTCGTTTGATGATAGCGAGCCATGGAGTAACATACTTTTTTCGAAAGAGTTTATCACTCCATGGCTTGCTACCGATAGTACGCACGGTTCACGGTTATACGGTAAACGGTTCACGGTAGTGGGGAAGCAGCCAAACGCACTGACTATTCAAACTCGCGGCGCTTCTTAATTTGTGCGCCGCACCACCACTCCTCACTCCTCACTCCTCACTTCTCACTTCTTCCTAGTAACCCCCGGCAAGAGCAGTACCCCGCTCACCAAGAGCCCCACAAACAGTGGATCGATGGGGAGGTGGATGACTGTGGCGGTGAGGAGGGAGGCGAGGGTGCTTCCGATCATGGAAATAATGGCCCAGGATTTCTTGATGTGTCCCGGCCAGAAGACGGCGAGCGTCAAGGGGAGGAAGATGCCGCCGCCTCGAAGGGCCATGGAGAGGTAGGTCCACAGGAGCACTTCGCTGCCGCGGTTCAGGATGGCGATGAAGCAAGCAAGCGCCATCACGGAAAGGACGGTCACGCGATTGGCAAAAAGCATTTTCCGATCGTCGGTGATGTGAAGCATAGGACCCACCATGTCGCGGGCAATCATGGTGCCAATACCAAGAGCCAGGCCCCCGATGCCGCCCACCAAGGACAGGATGATGCCGCCCATGGCCAGGCCCCCAATGAAGGGATTTACTTCATTGGCCAGGAATGTGGGCAGTACCATGATGGGAGACATGCCGGGGTAGGCGTCCTGCATGAAGAGGCCGATGGCTACCGACGGAAGGCCCACAGGGATCACGATGGCCGCCGCGAGAAAGCAACCAAGCGAGGCGGTCCGCGGCGAGTCAGCGGAGAAAATACTTTGGATGTAAGTCTGCGTGCAAAGGACGCCGACGATGACGGAGAATAGATTCGCCAACGCCGGCTCCACGCCGCGGCCAAAAAGGCTGAAATGGGACGCGGGGATCTCGGCCCACGCCGCGGTGCCATGAATCATAGAGAAGGCCTCAAAGCCGGCGATGAAGAGAGCTACCCAAATGATCACCATCTTCAGCATGCCGCCGATGCCCGCCGATTTCATGCCGCCAAAGAATGTATACGCCGACACGAGGAGCAGCAGAAGAAGTCCGGCGGTATAAGGATCCACGCCGAAGACATCGGCCACGATTTCAATGCCCGGAAGGCAGCTGGCCACGGCGGAGAAGAGAATGCCGATGGAGGAAATCACAGAGGAGAGCTCCTCGGCTTTCTTGCCGTAGTGGAGCGAAAGAAATTGGGGAATCGTTTCCAGCGCGGTGCTCCGAAGTTTCTTCGCGTAGAAAATCCCCATGATGATGAAAGCGATGCCGCTCCCCAAGGTGAACCACCACGCCGAGAGGCCGAAGCTATAGGCCAACTGCGCGGTCCCCACCGTGGCACCGCCGCCCACCACCGTGCCGGCGATGCTCCCCGCCACGAGCGGCGCCCCGGCCGATCGACCGCCGACGCTGTAGCCCGCCGCGGACTTCACGGAGCGAGATGAATAAATCCCGATGCCGATGACAATGACCAAGGTCAGAACGATCACCGCCATGTGGATGGCTGTTAAATGCATAATGCACGCCTTCTTTCAAAAGTTTCAGTCCAAGAGATATACCTCAGGGGATAAGGGATATGGGATAAGGGATAAGGACGCGCGTACCTGCTTCCTCATAGCTTTGAGCTAGGAGCTTGGAGCTTGTAAGCTCCTCCCACGAGACGCCAGGAGAATAGGAGACGAGCCATCAGACGCGCCTTGTCCCTTATCCTCTATCCCTTTTGCTTTCATATTTTGCGCCCCATTATAGCACAAGGAGGTTAGGAGTGCTATGATGGATTATAACAAAGGATAGAGGATAGGGAATAGGGGATAAGAGCGTACTTACTTGCTTCCTCATGACCGTGTAACCGCTAACCGTATAACCGGTAACCGTCCTGCTTGGCGAAAGTGTAAGTTGGTGCGTTGAGCATGATCAACAAAATCGTTTGTAGCACTATTTCTAGATAGCGGAAGAATGCGCGGTAAACGGTTATACGGTTAACGGTTACACGGTAGTGGGGAAGCAATCAGCCGCGCCTTATCCCTTGTCCCT
>CAVEMF010000240.1:0-3786 GCA_963616715.1 Ruminococcus bromii
AATCACCCCTTCATAAGAAAATCCATACGCGATTTTCTTAATCTTTTTTCACAAATTTAATGATACCATGTATGGCCTCTTTTGACTAGTGGGGCAGACGAAAAAAGGAAAAAGCCAACTCTAAAGCAAGTCAGCTTTTTCTTTTTCTATTTCTTTCTACTCATCATACAAGCATGCACCACCGGTGCCGATTGCACAACCGACAGCCATAGTGACCGTACCGGCAATAACAGCAAGAGGTCCTGCGAGCACCAATAGGACCACGCCCAGACCTATACCAATAATCCCCACTCCCGCCGTGACCGTACTTACACAGATTGTGTTGCGCGTTTCCCTCATAAGCTTTGCCCACCAAAGTCCCAAAGACCACCCCCACTACATTGTCGAGCAATTCATCATTGAGCGCCGTCTTATCTCCCACGAGATATTCCAAAACCTCTTTGAAGAAATGCTTAAAGTCCGCCAAAGTCATTTTTGTATATTTTTTCATGGCTTCGTAGAGATCCTCCACCGTATTGGCTGCGGCGATAAGTTTCTCTGTCACCGGGTCCTGCTGGATGGTAGCCAAGAGCCGCCCGCCCAATTCCTGGTTTTCTTTTCGATTCAGCACTTCCCCAAGATCATATGCTTCTTCCATGATAATCCTCCTTTGGGAAATCATCTAAAATGCGTTCCTGCTCTTTAATATGCAACGCTTCGAGAAGTATCACAAGGGATTTGAAAATTAGTAGACGGTAGTCGGTAGTCGGGACGCGTTTGACGCTGCACTCGCATAGAGCGATTACCGCTATCGACTTAGTAATCGGTAATCAAAAAAACTGCGAAATGATAAATGATTTCGCAGCTTTTTTATTCCGGGGAACCCCCTATTTCTTAGAGCAGTCCGCCGTAGTTTTCCAGCATCTTGCGGACGGTTTCTCTTTCCTTTTCGGTCGGTTCTACCATGGGCAGACGGAAATGGCCGCCGGGCTGTCCGATGAGGTTCGTAGCGGTCTTTACCGGTGTCGGGCTAGCGGTGAAGAACATGCCTTTGTTGATTTCGTACATCTTCAAGTGAAGAGCTCTGGCTTTTTCCAGGTCGCCTTTTTCAAAAGCGTCCACCATAGCCAGCATGTCGTCGCCAATGACGTGGCCGGATACGGAAATAATGCCTACGCCGCCGCAGAGAAGTACCGGCAGAGTGAATGCGTCATCACCGCCGGTGCGGCCCGGTACGTTGTACAGAATGAGCGGCAGGTCCACGCCCTTTGCGATAGCGGTGAAGTGCTGGTACATGCCTTCCTGGTTTGGCTTTACATAGAAAGGAACGATGACCAGGGCAGAGTCAATGCCGGTTTCCTTGGCTTTCTGGCCGAAAGCAATGCTGTCTTTCGTGCTGATGGAGCCAATATTGCCCATGACCGGTACTTTCTTGCCTTCTGCGTTTCTGCCGACAGCGTCCACGATGAGCTTGTAGAGCTTCAGTTTTTCTTCTGCTGTCATGGTAGCGCCTTCGCCGGTGGTGCCGCCGACGAGGATACCTTCAGAGCCGTGAGCTACCAGGTGCTTTGCCAGAGCCACTGCGCTTTCATAATCAACAGCGCCGTCTTCTGTGAATGGAGTGATCATGGCCGTAATCACGCGGCCGAACTTTGCAGTTGCCATAATGTATGTCTCCTTTGAAATAGTAATTGGTGATTAGGTATATCAAGCCCTCTTCTCTGAAGAGGGTGCCCACAGGGCGGGTGATGCCTATTTTCAAACCATCATCCGCCCTACGGGCACCTTCTTCCCAAAGAAGGCTTCGTTTGTTTCCATTTCTTAAATCATATCATGCGCGATCATGTATTCTGCGATCTGCAGGGTATTCAGAGCTGCGCCTTTGCGGATCTGGTCGCCGGATACCCAGAGGTTGATGCCGTTCGGATTGACCAGGTCTTTTCTGATGCGGCCGACAGCCACGTCGGTCTTGTCGGAGGTATCGAGAGGCATGGGGTAAATCATATTTTTCACATCATCTACCAGCTCTGCGCCTTCGAAACCGTCGATGGCTGCTTTGACCTGTTCTACAGTCAGCGGTTCTTCGGTTTCGATGTAGATGGATTCGGCATGGCTGCGAGCTACCGGCACGCGGACAGCGGTCGGGGTGACGCCGATTTCATCGTCATGCATGATCTTATGGGTTTCATTCACCATTTTCATTTCTTCCTTGGTGTAGTCGTTATCCAGGAAGATGTCGATCTGCGGAATCAGGTTGTAAGCGATCTGGTAGTGCTTCGGAAGGCTGGCAGACGGGAGAATCTTCGGTTCGTAGGATTCGCCTTTTGCAAATGCAGCCGCTTCATCATAGAGCTCATCGATCCCTTCTTTGCCGGCACCGGAAACAGCCTGGTACGTGCTGACCACGATGCGTTTGATGCGGGACAGATCGTAAATCGGTTTCAGCGCCATCAGCATGATGATGGTGGAGCAGTTCGGATTGGCGATGATGCCTTTGTGCTTCGCAATGTCTTCCGGGTTGATTTCCGGGATGACCAGCGGCACTTCCGGGTCCATACGGAAAGTGGAGGAGTTATCGATGACTACAGCGCCTCTCTTAGCGGCTTCCGGTGCCAGAGTCTTGCTGATGCTGCCACCGGCAAAGAGAGCTACATCGATGTTTTCGAAGGATTCCGGTTTCGCTTCTTCCACGGTGTATTCTTTACCGCAGACCATCAGCTTTTTACCGGCCGAGCGTTTCGACGCCAAAAGCTTCAAGGAAGCGAACTGGAAATTTCTTTCTTCAAACAGACGGATAAATTCCTGGCCGACAGCGCCGGTAGCGCCAAGAACGGCTACGCGCGGGAGTTTACTCATGATGCACCTCGATTAGTCTAAATAATTTTCAAGTCCGTATACGAAACCTTTGACTTCTACTACCTTCTTGCAAGCCAGCATGACACCGGGCATGAAGGATTTGCGATCCAGGGAGTCATGACGGAGAGTCAGGATTTCTCCATGGCCGCCGAAAAGCACTTCCTGGTGAGCCACATAGCCCGGCAGGCGAACCGAGTGGATGGTAATGCCTTCGTATTTGCCGCCTCTAGCGCCGGGCAAGCTTTCTTTTGTCTCGTCCACTTCCGGAGCCTGCGTGCGAGCGGCTGCCATCATTTCAGCAGTGAGCTTCGCGGTGCCGGAAGGAGCGTCGTATTTGTGGTTGTGATGGAGTTCGATGATTTCTGCGTTTGGCATGTATTTGGAAATCTCAGCGGACACTTTCATGAGAAGCACAGCGCCTAAAGAGAAATTCGGTGCTACCAGTCCATTGGCGCCGGATTTTTCAGCGATGACAGAAAGCTCTGCTCTCTGTTCAGCCGTGAGACCGGTGGTGCCGATGACGATATTCACGCCATTTTCCAGTACATATTTCGCATTAGCATAAATGACTTTCGGGCTGGTGAAATCCACCACTACATCCGGTTTGACTTTCGCAAATGCGTCTGCCAAAGAACCATCGATGACAATCCCATTGTGTCCGATGCCGATCGCTTCGCCTAAATCTTTGCCGGCTGCGCCGATATCCACAGCTCCGCAAATCTCCAATCCTTCCTCTGCGAGAACGGAACGGACCACTTCACTGCCCATACGTCCGGCAGCGCCATTTACCAATACTTGAATCATAACTAACTCCTCCTTTTATGGCCTCAAAAGGAGATATCTCCCCCTCTGCGGTTAACCAATTTAAAACAATGGTAGTATAAAAATGAAAAAGCGTCAATAGGCGAATTGCAATAATGTCATGGTTTCATGCACTTTTAGGAAATAGGA
>CAVEMF010000241.1:0-1112 GCA_963616715.1 Ruminococcus bromii
CCCACTACCGCGAACCGTTTACCGTATAACCGTTAGACGGCTCTTTTGGCGATAACGAGAAATGGAGAATTATTCTGCTTTGGGATAGCGGTTTGTCTCCTAGTCCCCGCTATCCCAAGCACGCACGGTAAACGGTTACGCGGTAAACGGATAACGGTAGTGGGGAAGCAGGCACGCGCGTACCCGACTACCGACTACTTTAAACCTCTAGCCCAATCCTTGCCCCCTTATGCTACAATAGTACCCATGAGGTGAATGCAAATGAACATATTAAAAGATAGAAGAGGTATCCATCAATTGCTTTGGCTGATGGCGGGGATCGTGCCCTGGGGCATCGGGGGATTTCTGGTGCACACCGGGCAGGCCATGGCGCTGGGACTGGGGGCGTACTGGCTCACTGGGCTCTTGGTGCCGCTGGTATTTTTCCTGGTGCAGCAGAAGGGCTACGGCAGTGAGTGGGGCGCTTGGCGCGCGGCCATCCACGGGCCGGTGTGGCTCGCCTTGGTGATCCTGCAGCTGGTGACGTTCTGGAATTATCTGCCGGTAATCGATGGGGCCTTCAAAGGAAATCCGGCGCCTATTTCCTTTTTGATTTTCTGCGTGCTTATTCTATTTGTGGCTTTGGCGGTGGCGCTGGACTACGGGCTTTGCGCCGTGTATGAGCGCCTGACCTATAAGACTTCTTTTCAGAAATTGTGGGCCGGCACTTGTTTCTTTACGGGGCTCGTCCCCGGCGTGGCCATCCTTTCCTTCCTGGGACTGTACTATGCGGGTGGTATGCGGCTCGATCCTTTCACGGCGGGACTTTTCCTTCTGGAAATATTCAGCTATATTTTTTACGGAAAAATCATCCTGGGCATGGTGACCTTCGGGACTTATGTCTTTGGGGCGCAGTCAGGAAATAAAGGCAAGCGCCTCACCCTGGCGGCTTTCGGAGGGATTTTCTGGCTCATGCTCTTGTACATCCCCTTCGTGATTTCCGTGAACCTCCCCGGGAGTCCCACTTGGCGTGCGTATGTAGATCCGTCCTATTTCTCCGTCTTCCCCCTCGTCTCCGACCTCTGGCTCAATGGCCTAGCCCTCTTGGCGGGGAAGAAGGTGACGGAGTGGAT
>CAVEMF010000241.1:1536-3768 GCA_963616715.1 Ruminococcus bromii
AGGATTTATAATAACAAAGGCGAAGGCAGCGCTTGTAGCCGGTATTCCCATGGCAAACCGGACTTCTGCCATTATTTCTTTTTTTCGGCTTACATCTTTTGCAAAAAGAGCAAGAACGGAGGACACATGGAACAGACGAAAGCAGCACCGAAAGCATTTATGAGCATCCGAGAGCTTACAATTTCCGGGCTTTTGGCAGGGATCACGATTTTCCTTGGGATTACGGGATACGGATTCATCCCCTTGGTGGTGATGAATGCCACGATTCTTCACATACCGACCATCATCGGTACCATTGTGGCGGGACCGAAGGTGGGGATGGTAGTAGGCTTCCTCTTCGGCATGTTTTCTTTTATTCAGACACTTCGCGCACCGAGCCTGATGATGCAGTTCGCTTTGCAATATAGCGTCATCGCCGATGCTTTCATTTGCATCGTGCCCCGCGTATGCATAGCGCTCGCGGCTTGGGCCATTTATAAGTACATCCCTGTGAATGTACACCTGCGTGCGGGCCTTTCTGCCATCGGCGGCGCCATCACAAATACGATCCTCTTCCTGGGATCTTTCTATTTCCTGGTCGGCGCGCCTTATGCGGCGGCAAAGGGCATGTCCGTGGAAGCGGTGGGCCTCATGATCATGGGCATCGTCACAGCGAACGGCATCCCCGAAGCCCTGGTCTCCGGCGTCATCGTCGTCCCCATCGTGATGGCACTCAAAAAAGCAGGATGGAAAATGAAATAAGGCAATCAAAAAGCACCGAGCGATTTCGCGCGGTGCTTTTTTCAGTTGGAGAGGAATCCGCTGTCGGTTTAGTAATTAGGGGTCAGTAATCAGTGATTAGTGATCAGGGCGTGTTTGGCGCAAGAGGCAGCAGTCATGCTACAGGCTATAGCAGTATAGACCAGTATAGACACAAAACTGACTCGAATGCCAGCAAGTCCTGATCACTGATCACTAATCACTGATCACTAAATTCTTTCCCCCGGAGTCTCTCATCGCAAGCGGCGATGAGTTCTTTGGCATCTACCTTCGCTGCTTCGCAGAGGGCGCCGATGGTGGTCTGCATGTCGGAGGGCATGGCGATTTCTTTGGACTGGAAGATTGGGAGCAGCTGGGGGTAGAGGGTGAGGATGGTTTCCATAGGAGTCTCTTCGGTGAGGAGAGGCTTTTTGTATTTGTCAGCGATGAATTCATTCATTTCGCCGATGATTTCAAAGACATCCATGCCATGGCCCTGGGCTGCCTGCCACAGGTTTTCGTCGTAGGAAACAAAGCACCCCACGCAGGACATGCCGTATTCCATGAGGAAGGGTCCCATTTCCGGGTACACTTCGATGACCTGCATGATGTTGTGCTCCGGACGGACGAAGTCGCCTTCTGCCAGCGGCGGCACGTCAGGAGCGCCCCAGCTGGAGCCGAAGTAGTCATTCTCCGAACCGCTGCCGGGGGTGGTATTTCCCAGCACATTGTCCCGGAAGGTCTCGTAGCCCACGGAGTCGATGAATTCTTCCAGGGACTGGTAGCTTTCGTGGTCTAAGTAGTAGATGCAGGCCTTCACCATGATGGAGAGGGCGTCGGCAGGGAACTGGGCAAAGGCGAAGAAGGTCTTCTTGCCGGTGTAAATGTCCCAGCCGTCAGACATGCCCACCGCGCGGATCGGCAGCGGTGCCATGATGGTGCAGGTGAGGATGCAGGAAGGCCAGGAGCCGAAAGCCAGAAGGCCCAGGTCCTTCAAGACGCCGTCTACGTCGTCCTTGGAAAGGCCGGAAATAATGGGGCGGGACTTCGGATCCAGCGTGTAGGCGCCGTCGAATTTGTCCGCCGTGGTTTTCATCAGATTTTTCAATTCCGCCCGTCCGTCCTGGATGTCCGGGATGAAATCGATTTCAATAGAAAATGTCAAATTGTCTTGGGTCATGAAAATTCTCCCTTCGAAGCGTATATAGATTGAAGTATCTCTATTATTATAGCATGGAAGGCAAGAGAAGGGAGCGGTGAGAAGCGCTATCGGTTTAGTAGTCGGTGGTCGGTAGTCGGTAGTCGGGGCGCGCGGACCTGCTTCCTCACCACCGTTATCCGTTTACCGTATTACCGTTTACCGTGCGTGCTTGAGATAGCGGGGCCGGGAGACAAACCGCTATACTAAAGCAGAGTAATGCTCCATTTCTCGTTATGGCCAAAAGAGCTATCTAACGGTTATACGGTAAACGGATAACGGTAGTGGGGAAGCAG
>CAVEMF010000242.1:0-3755 GCA_963616715.1 Ruminococcus bromii
ATGAATAAAAATTCTTATGATTTTTGAATCTTCGATTTAATCAGTGGTTCCCTAGGCCAACCTCCACCGCTTCGCGGTCCCCCTCCTTCCGGAGGAAGGAGGTTAGGAAGTCGGTAAACGCGCCCTGATCACTGATCACCAATCACTGATCACTAAAACCTCTAGCGTTCTTTCCACACTACACTCTCACACATACTTATATATGATTTCAAACAGCTTCTCCGGCTCGATGGGCTTGGACAGGTGGTCGTTCATGCCTGCGGCCTTGGAGAGGGCGATGTCATCGGAGAAGGCGTTGGCGGTGACGGCGATGATGGGGATGGTCTCGGCGTCATCGTGGTCACAGCTTCGGATTTCTATGGTGGCATCGAGGCCGTTCATGACGGGCATCATCACGTCCATGAGGATCAGGTCGAAGGTGCCGGGGCGGGATTTCTCGAAGATGTCCACGGCCTCCTTGCCGTTCCAGGCCGGCGTGACGGTGATTTTTTCATTTTCCAGAAGGAAGCGGGCGATTTCCATATTGAGCTCGTTATCCTCTACCAAGAGCACGTGCACATGGTCCAAAGGCTTGGTGGACTCGCCGCGGGCCATGCGGACTTCGGTGATCGGGTCCGTGTGGGAGAGGGGGAGCGAGAGGCGGAAGGTGGTGCCCACGCCTTTCTTACTTTCCAGGGCGAGGGTGCCGCCCATGATCTCTACCAATTTATTCACGATAGAGAGCCCGAGGCCCGTGCCGGAGAATTTCGTCCGGGCGCCGCTTGCTTCCTGGGAGAATGGCTCGAAGGCTTTCTTCTGGAATTCTTCGTCCATGCCGATGCCGGTGTCGGTGCAGGTGAGTTCATAGACTGACGAGCGGTCGTCCTTGGGGATTTCCTTCAAGGAAATCGTGATGCTGCCACCTTCCTTGTTGTACTTCACCGCGTTGCTTAGGATATTCTGGAAAATCTGGCGGATGTGGAGGGCGCTTCCCAGTACGTAGGGATGCTCCAGATCCACGGATTTCGTGAGGGTGAGCTGCATGTCGCCGATTTGCGGCTCCAAGAGCGCGCAGGTCTTCTCGAAGGTCTGGCGCAAGTCCAGCGGCTTTTCCTCCAGGGTGATGGTGCCGGACTCGAGCTTATTCATATCCAGCACATCATTGATGAGGTCCAAGAGGAATTGGGAGGAGTCCATGATTTTCTTCCGGTACTCCGCCTGCTTCTCCAGGTCATTTTTGAAATAGTCACTCATGTGCACCAGCCCGCGGATCGCATTGATGGGGGTGCGGATGTCGTGGCTCATGCGGCGTAGGAAATCGGTCTTCGAAAGATTGGCGCGGTTCGCTTCATCCACCGCCTGCTTGAGCTGCTCTTGGTAAGCCAGCTCCTTCTCACGGATGGTATTCACATTGCGGACCAGAAGCATCACCGATGTCACTTCGCCGGCAGCGTTCTTATCCTTCGGCAGGAGGGACATGAGGCACCACAGGCCTTCCTTATTTTGGAAGGTGAAGTTCAGCTCGTGATTCTCACCGGCCTTATCAAAGCGCTCTGTGAGAGTGGAGAAATCCATAAATTCCCGATAGCCTTCTTGGTAGGCCGGATGCACCCGGTGGCGGCAATAGTATTCGCACATATTCTCCGCACTCTGGTGCGGGGTGAGGAGATCTCGAAGGAATCGGGGAAGCCGGACGATCTGCCAGCTGTCATTCGTAAGGTCGATGATCACATGGCTGAGGTAGAGCCGGCTGATGGTTTGGATGATGCGCAGCTGCTCTTCGATATGCGCCATATTGGCCTTGGTGCTTCGGTAGCGGATGTACATGCCCAGAAGTCCCAGGACGATGTAGAGCGCTACCATCAGGAAGGCCACATTGTAAGCCAGGTTGTAAATGCGGCTCTCCGGGAAGAAGGCGTACAGGTAGAGATCTTTGTACCTAGCGCGAGCGCCTTGCCAGGTCTCGCCCTTGTAGACCATCTTCACCATTTCATCGGCCGCTGCTGTTTCAAATTCCTTCACCGGGATCGGGCTATCAGAAAGGCTTGCAAAGAGCAGGTCGTCATCGCTGGCGCTGATGATTTCCTTCCCATCGGTCTGCAATACCATGCCGTCCAAGCGGAATTTATAATTTTTGAAAATACTGCCGGGGTCCAGCTCATTGCGGACCATGAGGCTATCGGTCACATTCTGGTAGCAGAGCACCAGGCCGCCGGTGGCCTCGTCGGCTGTGACGGCGTACTCGATGATTTGTCCATGGATGGAGAGCTGCTCCATATAGGACTTCGCCGGATGGTCCAGGATCGTCTTCACGCGAGGTGATACCAGGATGGGCCAGAAATCTTCATACAGACTGGCTTTGGACTCCAGTACCAGACGGAGATTTTTATCTACAATGAGGACGCCGGAGAGATTTTCATCGAAAATGAATTTCTGTATTTCCTCCTCGGTCTGCATGCTTTTGTGGTGGGAGAGGACTCGCGTCTTTTCCTGCAGCGTCACCAGGGCGTGGGTCTTCTTGCCGATGATGTAGTTGTCATACTGTTGGCTGCGGTTGCGAGCAAGGGCGAGGGCCTCGTCGGCGGCGCCTCTTACATTATCGTTGCAGACTTCTATGCTGATGCCGATGGCCAAAGGAAATAGGAGCAGTCCCAGCCAGATGGCATGCCAGGTGCTGAAGAGGCTCTTTTTCTTGAGGAGTTTCTTGAGTTTACTCATGGGCTCCTCCCTTCATGGCCACATCCGGGTCCAATCCGTACTTGGCGATGATCTTTGCCATGGTGCCGTCAGCGGCCATAGCCGCCTGGGCTTCCTTCACAGAGGAAACCAGACCTTCGTCACCATTTCTCTTGAACGCCACACCTAAGCGGGCCGCCAGGATGGGCTGACGGAGGATCCTATATGTCTCTCCATCCTGCTGAGAATACTTGAGAAGCGCACTTTCGTGGCCCGCCACTGCCTGCACATAGCCTTTGCGCATGGCGATGACCGCTTCCTCGATGGTAGAGAAGGCAAGGACACTCTTCACCTTCGGATGGGACGGGTCGGCATTGAGGAAATATTCCTCCGCCTTGCCGCTATTTTGTACGGATACCTTTTTATCGGTCAGGTCGGACAGCGTCTCGATGTCGCTATGCTCCGGCACCATCACCACCTGGCGGCTGAACATGTAAGGCCCGGCCCAGCGGTAAATGTTCTCGCGGCCGTTCATGGAGAAAGCGCCGGCGAGACAATCGATCTGCCCGCTATTCAAAGCCAAGTCCTTATTGTCCCAGTTGATGATATGGAAGACCGGTTTGTAGCCGATGCGGCGGCAAATCTCCGTCATGAGCTCCACGTCCACGCCGGCAAATTGCCCCTTCGGGTCTAGGTATATGTAAGGCTCGAATTCATCACTGGCGATGATAAGCTCCGGAAGCTTCGGGTCGTCTAGCGAGTGCACCACCCGAGTGAGCCTGTCCCAGCTGATGAAATACAGCCCGGTCACGAGGATCAGTAGCCCCGTCAAAATCAGCAGGGCGATGGATTCCTTCTTCTTTCGTATGAATTGCATAAGTGTTCCTTTTTAGGGCTATCGATTTAGTGATCAGTGATTAGTAGTCAGTGATCAGGACGCGGTTGACTGCTTGGTCAGCATCGTTTTTACCGCTTTTTCTTCGTAGGAGTAATGCTGTCGAGCCAAGAAATTCATGCTGAGGGTCAGCATAGATTGTTACGCTGGTCTTACGTGAGTAGACCCTTGGAGAAGGGTCGCCCGATAGGGCCGGATAGAAATG
>CAVEMF010000243.1:0-3732 GCA_963616715.1 Ruminococcus bromii
CCGAGCTCATCAGCCGCTACACCATGGAAGGCCGCAAGGCGGTGAATCTCCTCGCCGACGCCTATGGCCTGGCGGTCTACGAAAAGGGCAGTGCCGACGGCGTCACCATCACCCGGGCCCACATGACCCGCGCCGCCCGCGTGAGCCGCCTCCCTTTGCGCGATAAGCCCATGGACGAGCCGCCGCGGGTGGGACACATCTACGGCCTTGGCGTCATGGGATATTGGGGCAGTACTTTGGAAATCGAAGCCGCTGCCTTCCCGGCCGACGAGAAAGGCAAAGGCACCATCCGCTTCAACGACACCGCCGGCTCCATGGCCAAAGACTCCGTCGCCGCCGCCGCCTCGGTGGTTCGCGGCCTATGCGGCATCCGCCTCTCGGACTACGACCTTCACATCAATGTGGTGGGCGGAGGAAATATGGACGGCCCCTCGGCCGGCGTCGCCATCACAGCGGCTATTATTTCCGCCATCGAAAAGAAACCGCTTCGCCAAGACGTGGCAGTGACCGGAGAAATTTCTCTCTCCGGCGACGTGAAGCCCGTGGGCGGTATCCCGGAAAAAATCTTCGGCGCCCGCCAAGCCGGCATGAAAGCTGTGATCCTCCCCAGGAAAAATCACGAAGACATCCCCGGCGCCCCGGGCCTTCGCGTCCATGAGGCGGGGAGGATGGAGGAGGTACTGGCGTGGCTGGTAGAGGGTTAGTGATCAGTGATTAGTGATTAGTGATCAGGGCGCGATCTAAGAGGGCGAAGCCTTTCCTTTTAAACCTCCTTCCTCTGGAAGGAGGGGGACCGCGTTAGCGGTGGAGGTTGGCACGAGCAGCTGTTTTCTCGCCCAACCCCCCCTGCCCCCCTTCCGGAGGAAGGGGGGTAAAATCGATGCATGTGGCAGCAGCCAAACGCGCCCCGACCACTATGGCGATGGCGGTTTCAGCGTAAGTGAGAAAGCAGGTACGCGCGTCCTGATCACTGACCACTGATCACTAATTACTAAACCTATTTCGTAAAAAAGGAGAAGAACAATGCTTGAAAAATTAGAAAAGAAAGTCCTGGAACATGCCAATGGCGGCAAGGGCCATTTGATCTTGGAGCCCATCGCCGTGCCGGAAATTTGGAAAGACAAGTGCCGCCTCTACGTGAAGGCGACTCTCGAGAAGGGCTGCTCCATGGGCGTGCACCAGCACCAGGGCGACGGGGAAGTGTACTACATCATCTCCGGCAAAGGCCTCTACACTGACAACGACGAGACCTACGAAATGGGCCCCGGCGACGCGGCCTTCTGTAAAAACGGCAACCGCCACGGCATCGAAAACATCGGAGACGAGGATCTGGTGTTTATGGGACTCATTATGTACGATAAATAAGTGGGGATTGACGGTAACGGTTTAGTGATCAGTGATTAGTGATCAGTGATCAGGGCGCGATTTCCGCTGGTGCATACATGGAGAGGTTGCCGCTATTGGTTTAGCGATCAGTGATTGGTGATCAGTGATCAGGGCGCGACTCCCGCTGGTGCATACATGGAGAGGCTGCCGCTATCGGCTTGGCAATCGGTAGTCGGTGGTCGGTGGCCTTCGCGCGATATAGGCTTGAGCCAGCGGGAAAGGATACTGCTACAGCTGATAGATCCTTCGCTGCGCTCAGGATGACGAGGGGGGCGGCAGTGTCAGATGGGATTCTTAGGGCTGTAGCCGTAAGAAAAATCTCTCCCTCATCTACTTTTCGCACTATCGTCATCCTGAGCGTAGCGAAGGATCTATTGGCAGTAGCGGTATACATGCAAAGTTGACTCGAAAAAGAAATGTGTCCCGATCACTGATCCCTGAACACTGATTACTAAATTGATAGCAGAAGTATGCAAATGAGGCAACAGTCAATCGCGCCCTAATCACTGACTACTGATCACTGATTACTGAATCGACAGCGGAAGTATGCGAATGAGGCGGCAGTCAATCGCGTCCTGATCACTGACCACTGATCACTGATTACTAAATCGACAGCGGAAGTATGCGAATGAGGCAGCAGTCAATCGCGTCCTGATCACTGCTCACTAATCACTGATCACTAAACAAATAGCGTCATTCTCTCCTTGTTCGTGCTATAATGAAAAGAACACACAAAAAATATTTTCAGCGAAACACTGAAGACCCTCAGCTGTTTCCCACTAGAAGGAGGAGCATCTATGGCACTGAAAGAATTTGAATTTGGATTTGGCAAAGGCACGCAGAAAGTCATGCTGCCGGAGGAACATATTTCCGATGTACTGGAAGGAAATCCGGTGCCGGCCTGTGACGTGAAGGAAGCCACCATCGACTGTATGAGAAACCCCATCGGCGGCAAACCTTTGCAGGAAACCGTTTCCAAAGGCGACAAGGTGTGCATCGTGTGCGCCGACATCACCCGCACTTGGAATCATTCGAGCCAGTATGTGATCCACATCGTGAACGAACTGAATCTCGCCGGCATCCCCGATGAAGATATGTGCATCCTCTTTGCCCAGGGCACCCACCGCGAACAGACGCCGGAAGAAGACATTGCAGTCGTCGGCGAAGAAGTGGCAAAGCGCATCAAATTGTATCAGCATCGCTGCAAAGCCATGGATGAACTGGTGCACGTAGGCGACACGTCCCGCGGCACACCGGTATGGCTGAACAAGCACGCGGTAGAAGCAGACAAGATCATCGTGGTCGATGGCATCACCACCCACCTCTTTGCCGGTTACGGCGGCGGCCGCAAGCTGATCCTTCCGGGCGTGGCAGGCGATGAAACGATCCAGAAAAACCATTGCCACGCGCTGGGTGAAAAGTTTGGCAGCGGCGTGAATCCGAAGACCCGCTCCACCCTCCTTCATGACAACCCGGTTCACGATGACATGCAGGAAGCCTCCGACATGGTGAAACCCTGTTTCCTGGTGCACTCCATCATCAATGCGGAAGGCCAGATCTGCCGCATGGTAGGCGGTGACCCCTACGAAGCTTGGCTCGAAGGCACCAAGGAAGTCTACAAGATCCAGAAAGTTCCTTTCACAAAAATGGCAGACGTTTCCTTCGCCTGCGCCGGCGGCTATCCGAAAGATGTTTCCCTCTACCAGGGCTGCAAGTGCTATGACCCCTCTGCGGTAGTCACCAAAGACGGCGGCATCATCATCGCCATCATGGAAGCCCAGGACATTTGGGAACCGGAAGCGTACCTGGGTAGCTTCAAGTACGACACCGAAGAGGAAATGGAAAAGGCCCTCCGCGAACATTTCACCATCCCCTTCTTTGTGGCCTTCAACCTCTTCTGCATGACTCACCGCTACACCATTTATCTGGTAACCAAGCCGGAAAACTTCGAGGCTGTCAAGAGAACGAACCAGATCCCCTGCGCTACCGTCGAAGAAGCATGGGAAATGGCCAAGGCACAGCTCGAAAGAGAAGGCAAGACCGATTACAATATCGCAGTCATGGCTCACTGCGCTTCCATCGTGCCGTACCAGAAATAAAATGTCCAAAGCAGCTCCTCGGGGCTGCTTTTAGTTTTAGGTTCGAGGTTCAGGGTTCAAGGTTCAAGGGGGAGGTACGCCGCATCAAATCAGAAAGCGGCGCGAGTTTTTGAAATAGGGTAAGAAGTTTTAAATACCAGCAGGTAAAATAATTACTTTACTCAAGCGTCAAAATGTAGCCCCTTGGAGAAGTAATGCTATTAAGTTAAGTTTTTTATGCTGAGGGTTAGCATCGATTTGTTAGCCT
>CAVEMF010000244.1:0-3732 GCA_963616715.1 Ruminococcus bromii
GGGGAGAGGTGGGAAAGGGAGAAGAAACATGGGAGGCGATACGGCTAGTGCATACATGTCCATGTCGCTCCTAGCTCCTAGCTGCTGGCTACTGGTCGGCTAGTGCGACAGGCTCACGTCATGCACTTGCGCCAGATGCCACGCGATTAGCAGTAGCAAAACAAATTGACTCTACCGCTAATCGCGGGACGCACTTTGCTGTCAGCGATATATTTCTCTAGCCGACTAGTAGCTAGAAGCTAGCAGCCAGGAGCGACATCGACATGTTCGCACTAGCCTTTTTCGTGCTGATTTGTTTAACTTTTAGTGCATGCACCACAAAAACGTTCTCAAATAGCCTTGAGAGCGTTTTTGTGATATAATACGTATATCAAATGTTTAATTCGCAGCGCTTTCCGCGCTGTATTTTTTCGCAAGGAGTGTATATGGATACAGAATGGAAGGAAGGAAAGATCGTCAATACCCCGCTTGAGGGGCAGATGAAGAATTCCTACATCGACTATGCCATGTCGGTCATCGTGACTCGTGCGCTGCCGGATGTGCGAGACGGCTTGAAGCCGGTGCATCGCCGCATCCTCTACGCCATGAACGAGGCGGGGATGCTGCCGGGGAAGGCTTACAAGAAGTCGGCCCGCATCGTCGGCGATGTCCTCGGTAAGTATCATCCCCATGGCGACAGTGCGGTTTACGAGTCCGCGGTCCGCATGGCGCAGGATTTCTCTACCCGCTATCCGTTGGTAGATGGCCACGGGAATTTCGGCTCGGTGGATGGTGACTCGGCGGCAGCTATGCGTTATACGGAAATGCGTATGGCCAAGATCACCGTGGAAATGCTTAGGGACATCGATAAGAATACGGTAGATTTCATGCCGAACTATGATGGCTCGCTGCAGGAACCGCTGGTGCTCCCGTCCCGCATCCCGAACCTTTTGGTCAATGGCTCTTACGGTATCGCTGTCGGTATGGCGACGAACATCCCGCCGCACAACCTGTCGGAAGTGGTAGACGGCCTGTGTGCTATGATCGACAATCCGGAAATCACCATCGATGAATTGATGAAATACATCAAGGGCCCGGATTTCCCGACTGCCGGCATCATCCAAGGCCACAAGGGCATCGAGGATACCTACCGGAATGGCCGCGGCAGCATCACCGTCCGCGCCAAGACCGAAGTGGAAGATATGCCCAAGGGCAAGCACCGTATCGTGGTGACGGAAATCCCGTACCAGGTGAACAAGGCTCGCCTCATCGAATCCATCGCGGACCTGCAGCGCCAGAAGGTGCTCGACGGCATCACCGCCCTTCGCGATGAGTCGGACCGCGAGGGCATGCGCATCGCCATCGAGCTTCGAGCCGATGTGAGCCCGGAAATCATGATGAACAATCTCTTCAAGCACACCCAGCTACAGGTGAATTTCGGCGCCATCATGCTGGCATTGGTGGACGGTCACCCGCGCATCCTGAACTTGAAGCAGATTCTCTACTACTACCTGAAGCACCAGGAAGAAGTCATCACTCGCCGCAGCCAGTACGAATTGGATAAGGCCAGAGCGAAGGCCCACATCTTGGAAGGTCTCCTTATCGCTCTCGACCACATCGACGAAGTGATCAAGACCATCCGCGAGTCTCGCACCGATGAGATCGCGCGCAATGCTTTGATTTCTAAATTCAACCTGTCGGAGAAACAGGCCACTGCCATCCTGGACATGCGCCTGCGCCGCTTGACGGGTCTGGAAAGAGATAAGCTGGAAGAAGACTACAAGAACGTGCTGGAAACCATTGCTTACCTGGAAGACCTCTTGTCCTCCAGAGAAAAAATCCTGGGCGTCGTGAAGGACGAGCTCCTGGATGAGAAGAAGACCTTCGGTGACGAACGCCGCACGCAAATCACGGCAGCGCAGGAAGATTTCACCCTGACCGACCTCATCCCTGATGAACCCATGACCATCACCCTGACCAAGCAGAACTACATCAAACGCATGGACTCGGCAGATATCCGGGTGCAGAAGAAGGGCGGCCGCGGTGTATCGGGCATGAAGATGAAGGATGAAGACTATGTGTGGAAGATCCTGAATACCTCTACCCACAACCGCATCCTCTTCTTCACCAATAAGGGCAAGGTCTATGTGAAGACGGCGGTGGAATTCCCGAAATCCGCACGAACCGCTCGCGGCAGCGCGCTGATCAATTTCATCCCCAGCCTCGGCAAGGATGAAAGGGTCACCGAGCTCTTGGACGTGGACAATGTGGCCGAAGGCACCAAGTACCTCTTGATGATCACCAAGAAAGGCTACATCAAGAAGACCGAGCTCATGGAATATAAGAACATCAATAAGAATGGTCTGATTTCCATCCGCTTGAACGAAGGCGATCGCCTGGCAGCTGTCATGGCCATCAAGGGTGATGAAGAAATCATCCTGGGCACCAAGAACGGCATGGCTATCCGCTTCTCCGTAGGCGATGGCGAAGTCCGCTCCATGGGCCGCGCAGCCGCCGGTGTCCACGGCATCCGTCTCGTAGAAGACGATGAAGTGGTAGGCGCATGCATCGCTGCGGACAAGGACATCTTCACCATTTCTGCCGATGGCAATGCGAAGAGAAATAAAGCTTCCGCCTACCACATCCAGAGCCGAAATGGCAAAGGCGTCCGCAACTTCAAGAAGGGCTATGAAGTGGTGGCTCTCGTAGCCGCTGACGACAGCGACGAGCTGGTGGGTGTATCCGAGCAGGGTATCACCATCAAGACAAGAGCCAGCCAGATCACCAGCAAAAAGGCCAAAGCCGGCCAAGGCGTGATCCTCCAAAGACTGGAAGAAGGCGACCGCATCGCCTCCATCGACGTCCTCGAAGGTCAGGCTGAGGAAGAAGTAGAAACAGAAGAAGAATAAGACTGCAGAAGGGCGGCGGAATTTTCCGCCGCTTTTCGATTGCGGGTTAGTGGTCAGTGATCAGTGGTCAGTGATCAGGACGCATTTGACTGTGGTTTCACATATGGGTGCCTTCGCTATCTATTGACCAGCGGCAAACGCGCCCTGATCACTAATCACTGACCACTGATCACTAATCACTAAACCGCTAGCGTCAAAAAAATCAAATAAAATTCCTTGCTATCCCTAGTCAGATATGATAAAATACTTTGGTATGAAAAATGCAGACGGGAGGTGAAACCATTGCCACAGATTAAATCCAATATGAAAAGCATGAGACAGGACGCTGCTAAGAAAGCTGCCAACGCTGCTGTTAAATCCCAGATTCACGGCGCTATCAAGAAAGCTGTAGCTGCTGCTAACTCTGAAAATAAGGACGAAGCTTTTCGTGCTGCTGTAAGCATTATTGACTCTGCTGCCCAGAAGGGTGTCATTCACAAGAATGCTGCTGCTCGTAAAAAATCCCGTCTGAATGCAAACATCAATGCTGCTATTGCTGCTGAAAAAGCCGAAGAAGCTAAAGAAGCTGCTCTCGAAGCTAAAGAAGAAGCTAAAGAAGCATACAAAGAAAAGATGGAAGAAAAGGCGTAAGCTTTTTCCACAAGATCCCATGGCGAATTCGCTATGGGGTTTTTTATTGCCGGAAGGTGCGTTTCAGGCAAGTGCGTACATGGAGGCGTCGCCTCTAGCTGCTGGCTACTGGCTGCTAGTCGGCTACTGCACAAGCCCACCCATGCACGCTAGGGAAGCACTGATTAAATCGTTTTCAAGAATGATTTTTGAATCTTCGATTTAATCAGTGGTT
>CAVEMF010000245.1:0-3718 GCA_963616715.1 Ruminococcus bromii
ATTTCAAAACTCGCGCCGCTTTATAATTTGTGCGGCGCACCACCCCTTGCCCCCTGAACCCTGAACCCTGAACCCGTTCAGAAAAACTTTTACGCACTATTTGTCACTCAAGCGGTATGCTTTCAATCTTGAGGAAGCAGGTACGCGCCATCCTCACTTTACATCTCTACAAAATTTGCTATAATAAATACATCAAAATTACATCTCTTCAGGGCGGGGCGCAATTCCCCACCGGTGGTCAAGCCCACGAGCTGCGCGAAGGCGCGGCTGATCTGGTGAAATTCCAGAGCCGACGGTATAGTCCGGATGAAAGAAGAGTGGCGTAGAGTTTTTGATTTCTATATCCACCTCCCTGAAGGAAAAGGAAGGTGGATTTTTTGCGTATAGACGAAGATCGGAAATACATGGCAAGGGCCCTGGAGCTGGCGGTCCGCGGCATGGGACACACCCGGCCAAATCCTATGGTGGGCGCCGTCCTTGTGAAGGATGGCCGCGTCATCGGCGAAGGCTGGCATCAGCAGTACGGCGGCCCGCACGCGGAAGTGAATTGCTTTGAGGCCGCCACGGAAGACCCGGCGGGGGCGACGCTTTATGTATCTTTGGAGCCTTGCTCGCACTATGGCAAGACGCCGCCTTGCGCAGACCTGGTGGTTTCCAAAGGCGTGGACCGGGTGGTGTGCGCTATGGTGGATCCAAATCCGCTCGTGGCTGGCAAAGGCATCCGCAAATTAAAAGACGCCGGCATCTTTGTGACTACCGGCATCTTGGAAGAAGAAGCGAAGAAGCTGAATGAAGTTTTTATCAAATACGTGACGGAGCACAAGCCCTTTGTGCTCTACAAAGCCGCTATGTCGCTTGACGGCAAGACTGCTTGTCACACCGGCGATTCTCAGTGGATTTCCTGCGAAGACGCAAGAGAAGAAGTGCACGTCCTTCGCGGCTGCTACAGCGGCATCATGGTAGGCGCCGGCACGATTCGTGCGGACAATCCGCTCCTTACCGCCCGCACCGAAGGGATGATCGACCCGGTCCGCATCGTGGTAGATGGGAAGCTCTCTGTCTCCTTGGATGCGAATATTTTCCATGAGCCCGGTAGAAATATCATCCTCACCACCACAGGGGCGGACGAAGAAAAGAAAAAAGCCCTGGAAGCCATGGGGGTGGACATCATCATCGCCGATGGGGAAGAGGCGGGGAAGGTGGACCTGCCATCTGCCATGACAGGCCTTGCGCTCCGCGGCATCGATAGCATTCTTCTCGAAGGCGGCGCGACGCTGGCCTCCGAAGCCCTGGCGGCGGGCATCGTGGATAAAGTCCGCATTTACGCCGCGCCGATGATCATTGGTGGCAGCGGCGCGCCGGGCCTTATCGGAGGCATGGGGGCGGCTAAGATTTCCGATACCGTAAGCCTTAGAAATATGACCACCTCCCGCACCGGCAGCGATCTCGTCATCGAAGCCTATGTGGAGAAAAAGCCGCCGAAGGCCCCGCGCAGGAAGCCGTCTCCGGAAATCTTGAGAAGAGAGGACTGACCCATGTTTACAGGTATTGTAGAAGAAATCGGTACCATCCGCCATATTTCCAGGGGCAGCAGCGTCACCTTGACCATCGGCTGCGAAAAAGTCCTGGAAGGCACGAAACTGGGGGACAGCATCGCCGTCAATGGCACATGTCTCACGGTGACCCGCATGGACAGAAGCTCCTTCGACGCCGACGTGACGCCGGAGACCATGAGCCGCACCTCTTTCTCGCTGCTTCGCATCGGTTCGGCGGTGAATCTGGAGCGGGCGCTCCGCCTTTCGGATCGGCTGGGCGGCCACATCATGCTAGGCCACGTGGACACCACCGGCCATGTGAAATCTTTCGTGAAAGACGGCAACGCGGTGAATGTCACTATTTCCTTAGACAGGAAATGGATGCGATACATCATAGAAAAAGGCTCCGTGGCGGTGGATGGCATCAGCCTCACCGTGGCGAAGCGAAGGGAAGAGGATTTCACCATTTCGCTCATTCCCCACACCGGCGAAAAAACGATCCTACTTTCTAAACACCCCGGCGACCCGGTGAATATCGAGTGCGACTACCTGGGGAAATACGTAGAGCAGCTCATGGGACAAGGCCCAAAAGAAGGCCTGACCATGAGCCTGCTGGAAACTTTGGGAGATTTCGGGAAATACTGATTCGCTCGAGAATCCGCATTTCCCTAGGAGGAAACTATGGACTATACATTTGATAGCATCGAAGAAATCATTGAAGAAATCCGCGCGGGCCATATCGTCATCATGCAGGACGCCGAGTCCCGCGAAAACGAAGGCGACTACATCTGCGCCGCCGAATTCGCCACACCGGAAAATGTGAATCGCATGGCCTCCGAGGCGAAAGGTGTCATCTGCATGCCCATGTCCGAGGAAATCGCAGAATCCCTCTACTTGGGCCCCATGATCCGCCACAACACCGACAACCACCAGACCGCTTTCTTGGAATCCATCGACCACGTGGACTCCGGCACCGGCGTCTCCGCTGCTGCTCGCTCCCTGACGGCTTTGGAAGCCATCAAAGACGGCGCGAAACCGGAAGACTTCCGTCGCCCGGGCCACCTTTTTCCTCTGAAAGCGAAGCGCTGGGGCGTCCTGGAACGCCAGGGCCACACCGAAGCCACCGTGGACCTCGCGCGTCTCGCCGGCCTCAAGCCCGCCGGTCTTTGCTGCGAAATCATGAATGACGACGGCACCATGGCCAGAAGAGACGACCTCTTCCGCTTGGCCAAAGAAAAAGGCCTCAAAATCGGAAATATCCAGGACCTTATCGAATACAGAAAGAAACATGAAATCTTCGTGGAGCGCATCACCCAGGCCCATATGCCCACCAAGTACGGCGACTTCACCATTTACGGCTTCGTGAATCGCATGAACGGCGAGCACCACGTGGCTCTCACCATGGGCAAAGTGGATGACGGCGCGCCGGTCCTTTGCCGTATCCACTCCGAATGTCTCACCGGCGACTGCTTCGGGTCGCTCCGGTGCGACTGCGGCCAGCAGCTATCCGCCGCTATGCGCCAGATCGCCCAGGAGGGGAGAGGGGTCCTGGTCTACCTGCGCCAGGAAGGCCGCGGCATCGGCCTCATCAATAAAATCCGCGCTTACGCCCTGCAGGACGAAGGCTACGACACCGTAGAAGCAAACCTCAAGCTCGGCTTTGCTGCTGACCTTCGCGAATACATGACCGGAGCCCAGATCCTTAGAAATCTAGGCGCCACCACCATCCGCCTCCTCACCAACAATCCGCAAAAAATCGACGACGTCAGCGAATACGGCATCACCATCGCCGAGCGCGTCCCCATCGAAATCGCTCCCACCAGAGAAGATGAATTCTACCTCAAAACCAAACAGGAAAAAATGGGCCACATGCTGAAACTCGATCAGGAGATCGAAGAGCCGACTATTTAGTGGTCGGTAGTCGGTAATCGGTAGTCGGTTCGCATTTGGCTGCTTACTAACACAGCACCCCGCGTGCCGTCATCCTGAGCGAAGTCGAAGGATCTATTATCGAAGCAGGTAAGTATGCTATTGTTCCTCTAGCCCTACATGAGTCGCCCCTTGGAGAAGCAATGCTGTTAAGTTAAGAATTTTATGCTGAGGGTTAGCATATATTTGTTGCTCTGGCCCTACGTGAGTAGACCCTTGGAGAAGGGTCGCGCGATAGCGCCGGATAGAAATGC
>CAVEMF010000246.1:0-3697 GCA_963616715.1 Ruminococcus bromii
CATCGAGACTTCTCCTTTTCTTTTACATTGCGTCGTAAATATCAGCTACGGCGTCGTATTCATCATCTGTCGGCGGTACGTAGACCACTTCGCCTTTATCATCCTTGTCCATACGGGCCAGGATGATTTCCGGCTCTTCATCGGTTTCACTGGATGGAATGACGACGAGCACGGCGAACTGTTTTCCCTGGAAGGGGATCACTTCCACCTGGGCACATTCGATTTCATTGCCCTCGTCATCGGTCAAGACGACACTGATTTCTTCTTTTTCTTCTACCATGGGTTTATCCTCTATTTTTAAAAGCGAGATGCTGGAGATAGCCTTCCAAAATGACCACCGCTGCCATCTTATCGATGACTTTTTTCCGTTTCTTCCGGCTCACATCGGCGGCGATGAGCTGCTTTTGCGCCATCACGGTGGTGAGCCTTTCATCCCAGAAATGATAGGGAATGTCCGGGAAAGCGGCGGCAAGCTCTTGGGCGAATTCTTCGGTGCGCTCAGCGCGCATGCCCTTGGTGCCATTCATATTGAGCGGCATGCCGAGGACGAATTCCTCCACCTTGTACTCATCGGTGAGCTGGCGGAGCCTCTCGAAATCTTTTTCTCTGGTGGTGTGGCGGATGGTTTCTACGCCCTGGGCGGTCCAGCCGAAAAGGTCGCTCACGGCGACGCCGATGGTCTGGCTGCCCACGTCAAGACTCATGATACGCATATCAAAGACCCTTGTGCTTCACATAGAAACGAACGAGCTCTTCCACCAGTTCATCTCTTTCGACACCGGAAATCATACGGCGCGCATCGTGGCGGCTGGTGATATATGTCGGTTCGCCGGAAACCAGGTACCCCACCAGCTGTACGGTCGGATTGTGGCCTGCTTCCTTCAAAGCGCCATAGACCTCCTGGAGAATGAGAGCGGCTTCTCTATTTTCTCCTTCGTCTGCATTGGTATTAAATAACATTGTTTCGTCAGAGACTGACATAGTATCCCTCCTCATTTTTTGATAGGAAATATATTTCCTTAATCCAGCATGCCGGAAATCGCTGCCACACCGGCTGCAATGGCATCGCCGAGCTTATTCACATCTTTGCCGCCGGCCTGTGCGACTGCCGGCTTTCCGCCGCCGCCGCCGCCGCAAGCTTTCGCTGCTGCAGAGACGACTTTACCCATATGTACGCCCGCTTTCACAGCTTCCTCAGAAGCCATGCCGACCAGGTTGACTTTATCACCGGACACGGTGCCAAGGATGAAAGCGCCGCCTGCCAGTTTACTCTTTGCTACATCGGCTGCTTTGCGGAGTTCATCCATATTTCCTGCATGAACGATGGCGCCGAAGAAAGGAATGCCCTTCTTTTCCTGCAGATCCTTCATCAGATTACCCAGTTCATCCTTTGCCTGCTGCTGCTTCAGGGAGTCCAGTTCCTTCTGCAGATCCTTCATGGCAGCCAGGGTCTTTTCGATCTTTTCTGCCAGCTGTTCCGGTTTGCCTTTCAGAAGCTGAGCCGCTTCATTGAGGAGCGCTCTATCTTTCTTCATAAGGTCATAGGATGCTTTGCCGGTGACAGCTTCGATACGACGGATGCCGGAGCCGATGCCGCCTTCAGAAAGAAGACGGAAGGAACCGATTTCGCCGGTGTTCTTCACATGGCTGCCGCCGCAGAGCTCTTTACTGAAGCCCGGGATGGTGACTACGCGGACCACGTCGCCATATTTCTCGCCAAAGAGAGCCATAGCGCCGGATTTCTTTGCTTCTTCGATAGGCATTTCGGTGATGTCCACATCGGTGGCTTTGATGATTTCATCATTGACGATCTGTTCCACCTCTGCCAACTGTTTCGCAGAGAGCGGTTCCGGCCAGGTGAAATCGAAACGGAGACGGTCCGGGAGGACCAGGGAGCCGGCCTGGTTCACCTGATCGCCCAGCACGCGGCGCAGGGCTGCCTGCAGCATATGGGTGCCGGTGTGGTTTCTAGCCAGATCTTCTCTTCTTTCTCTATCGACAGTAACGGTGACGGTCTCGCCTTCGCGGATGAGGCCTTCGGAAACGGTACCGATGACGTACACGATGCCGTCCGGGAGTTTCTTGGTATCTTCTACGAGGATAGTGCCTTCTTCGCCAACGATGGTGCCGGTGTCGCCGATCTGTCCGCCGCCTTCTGCGTGAAATGGATTATTTTCCAGTACCACAGTAACTTCCGTGCCGTCAGCAGCGGAAGCGATTTCCTGTCCATCTTTGCCGAGGAGCAGGAGCTTCGTCACGCCGTCGGTGTCTTCGGTAGTGAGCTTCATGCCTTTCAGTTTCGTGGTGTCCGGGGTAGCGACTTTCGCAGAAACCTTCGCACGAGCGGCTCTCGCTCTTTCTTTCTGCTCAGCCATAGCAGCTTCGAAGCCCTTTTCATCGATGGTCATGCCCTGTTCTTTGGCGATTTCATCGGTGAGTTCCCATGGGAAACCATAGGTATCGTAGAGTTTGAATACCTGGTCGCCGGAGAGGATGGTGCTATTTTTCTTCTTGGTGTCTTCAAGCATTTCAGAGAGAAGGTCGGTGCCTGCATTCAAGGTCGCATGGAAACGATCTTCTTCGACGCCGGCCACTCTCTTGATGAATTCCTGCTTGTCTACCAATTCCGGATATGCCGGTTTCATCATATTGATAACTACGTCGATCATCTGGCCCATGAAAGCGTCCTGGATGCCCAGGAGCTTCCCGTAACGGACTGCACGACGCAGGATGCGGCGGAGTACATAGCCGCGGCCTTCATTGGACGGCAGGATGCCATCGGCGATCATATTTGTGATAGCACGGGCATGGTCGGAAATGACTTTCAGCGCTACATCGCTATTGGCAGCCTGGCCGTATTTCACACCGGACAGAGAAGACGCTTCTTCAATAATGGGGAAGAAAAGGTCGGTTTCAAAGTTGTTCTTTTTCTTCTGCATCACAGCGGAGAGACGTTCGAGGCCGGCGCCGGTATCGATATTTTTCTTCGCCAGCGGGATGCGGCTGCCGTCTTTCTGCTGGTTGAACTGGGTAAATACCAAGTTCCAGATTTCCAGGAAACGATCGCCGTCGCCGCCCATCTGATTTTCCGGGTCAGTGCCGAATTCTTCGCCCTGGTCGTAGAAAATTTCGGAGTCCGGGCCGCAAGGACCTTCGCCGATTTCCCAGAAATTATCTTCCAGCGGATAGATGTGATTTTCCGGGATGCCTACCAGGTCATGCCAGTAGCCATAGGCTTCCTTGTCATCCGGATAAATGGTGACATAGAGGCGGGATTTGTCGAGCATCAGGACTTCCGTCAGGAATTCCCACGCCCAAGTGATGGCTTCCTTCTTGAAGTAGTCGCCAAAGGAGAAGTTGCCCAGCATTTCAAAGAAGGTATGGTGGCGGGCCGTATGACCTACGTTTTCGATATCGCCGGTACGGATACACTTCTGGCTGGTGGTGACTCTGTGCTTCGGTGGCTCTACCTTGCCGGTGAAATAAGGCTTCAGCGGCGCCATGCCGGCACCAATCAGAAGAAGACTGGGATCATCCTTTGGGATCAAAGAGAAACTTTTCAGTCTCAGATGGTCTTTTTTATTTTCAAAGAATGAAAGATAATTTTCGCGAATGTCATTGCCTTTCATAATAAACCCCCTTGGTTATATGTATACAAGTATTTCTACATTATATATGACCCGCCCCGTGCATGCAA
>CAVEMF010000247.1:0-3648 GCA_963616715.1 Ruminococcus bromii
TAATTTAATCATCTGAATACTGGCTATTTCCGGGATATATGGTATAATAAAGCAAGTATTGAGTTATATTATTTCTGATGCAACTAGGAAATATCGTATATTTTATAGGAGGACCTGGAAATGATTACGGAACGCGAAATATTTTTGACTGACCCGGAAGAAAAGGCGAAGGTGGTCGAATTTCTGAAAGGCTTTGATCTGACTTTCACCGGTATCATCGATTACACCATGGGGCTTTTTGATGATGGTAAGCTCATCGGCACCGGCTCTTTGGGTGGTCGCGTGATGAGAGATATTGCGATTTCCAGTGATTACCAGGGAAAAGGGCTGACCCACCGCATCATCCGTAACTTGCAGGGCGAGTCGAACCGCCGGGGCATCACAGGAAATCAGATTTTCACCAAGCCGAAGAATGTGCCGGTCTTCGAGCACATGGGATTTAAGTGCGTGGCTGTGGCTGAGCCCTATGCAGCGCTTTTGGAATCCGGCATCGATACGCTAGACGATTATCTGAACCGTATCCGCACTTTCCTTGGCTCCGGGGAAGGGAAGAACCGCGGCGCCATCGTCATGAATTGCAATCCTTTCACCTTGGGCCACAGAAGTTTGGTGGAGTATGCCCACAACAACTGCGACGAAGTCATCATCTTCGCGGTGCAGGAGGACCGCAGCGTGTTCCCGTTCTCTGACCGCTTCACCTTGATCAAGCAGGGCGTGAAGGATATGAAGGGCGTGGAAGTCATCAGCGGTGGCGATTTCATTATTTCCAACGCCACCTTCCCGACGTACTTCATCAAAGGCACCGACGAACTGGCCGCCCAGACGAAGCTCGACGCTACCATCTTTGCCACCCGCATCGCCCCGGCTCTCAATATCACCGTCCGCTTCGTAGGCGAAGAGCCCACGGACAAGACCACCTTGGCTTACAACAATGCCATGAGAGAAGTCTTCGGGCAGAATGGCTTGGAGCTCAAAGTCATTCCGCGCGAGCAGAAGGGCGACCAGATCGTCTCTGCTTCTTCCGTCCGCAAAGCCCTCTCAGAAGACGACTGGGAAACCGTGTACCGTATGGTACCGAAGACCACACTGACCTACCTCAAGAGCGAAGCGGGCCAGAAGGTTATAAGAAATATCAAAATGCAGGAGGCTTTCAAAAAAATGGAAGCGGAGGGCGCAGCGAAGTAACGCTATTGGTTTCGTAGTCGGTAGTCGGTGGTCAGTAGTCGGGACGCGTTTGACTGCTGTCTCACTTACGTCATTACTCTACGCACTACAATGATTTATGTGAATAAAAAGGCTGGAAGAGTCCGGCCTTTTTTTATTATGCAAAGTATTATATATCCCTTCGGTGATGTCCTCTTCCTGGATGAAGGCAAAGTGAGGAAGTAGCAAAACGCGCCCTGACTACCGATTACCGATTACCGACTACGAATGAACCATCATCCGGCCTTGCGGCCACCTTCTTCCCAAAGAAGGCAAAACGCGCCCTGACTACCGACTACCGACCACCGACTACTAAACATCAAATGTTAATTCCAACTCAAAAGAAAGTTGACTAATAGTTTACAACTACTATATAATAGAACCAATTACAGTATAGTCAGTGTCACACAGGGGGCAGCTATGAGAAGCGAAATTTTGGATTATTTCCGCAAAGCCAATGGGGAATTTGTTTCCGGAGAACAGATTTCCAGGGATCTGCATGTATCTCGCACAGCCATTTGGAAGCATATCAATGTATTGAAAAATCGGGGCTACATTTTTGAGTCCAGCACCCGCAAAGGCTATCGGCTGATTTATGCACCGAATTTGCTCACGCCTTTGGAAATTTCCAGCGTGCTCCACACGGAAACCTTCGGGCGCCGGGTGGTGTATCTCGAATGTACCACTTCCACCAATGATGAGGCGAAGAAAATCGCCCGCGAAGGCGCCGAGGAAGGAACCATCGTGGTGGCCGAGGAACAGACCGGCGGACATGGGCGTCTCACCCGTTCCTTCTACTGTCCTTTCGCGAAAGGGATCTGGTTCACCATCATCCTGCGCCCGAAGTTCCTGCCCATGGAAGCAGCGAAGTGCACCCTCATGGCAGCGGTGGCTGTTTGCCGCGGCATTCGCCGCTTGGGCCTCACCGATGCGGGCATCAAGTGGCCCAATGATATCCTCTACCATGGCAAGAAGCTCGTGGGCATCCTGACAGAAATGTCTGCGTCCATGGAAAAGATCGACTACATCACCATCGGCATCGGCATCAATACGGGCCTCAAGACCGTGGAATTCCCGATGGATTGCCGCAGCAGCGCCACCTCTTTCCTGGCAGAAGGCATCGACGTGTCCCGCAAGGACCTTCTGGCGGCTATCCTTTCTGAAATGGAAAAGGAATACGACATCGCCCAGACCGAAGGCTTTGACCGAGTGCTGGAAGACTGGAAGAGCCTCTCTGTCACCGTGGGCCAGGAAGTGCGCGTCATCATGGGCGATGAAAATTATACCGGCAAGGCCGTGGACATCGACAAAGACGGCTGCCTCCTGGTAGATACAGGAAATAAAATCGAGCGCGTCATCGCCGGCGACGTATCCATCCGCCCGGTGGATGCGCCGATCCCGAAGCGATAAGTTAACGGGTTCAAGGTTCGGGGTTCAAGGGAAGGTACGCCGCATCAAATTAAAAAGCGGCGTGAGTTTGGAAATAGGGAAATGTGAGTCGACTTTTCAAACTTGCGGCGCTTCCTGATTTGTGCGCCGCACCGCCCCTTGACCCCTGAACCTTGCCCCCAGAACCTTTATTACACAGTTATTTTCATCGCTAATTGATGAAGCAAGGAAAGGAAGCTTCTTCCACATGGAAAAAGAACGCATGCATCATATGATCAGCGCCGCGCTGTTTGCGGGCATTATGGCGATTCTTTCGCAATTCACATTTCCTATCGGCGCGGTGCCTATCACGCTGCAAAGCTTCGTGTGCGCCTTGGCCGGCGGTGTACTGGGGCGGAAGTGGGGCGCTATTTCCATCGGCCTTTGGCTGCTGCTTGGGGTCCTGGGGATTCCGATCCTCACCATGGGGAAGGCCGGCATCGGTATCTTCCTCTCGCCGGTAGGCGGCTACTACCTGGGCTTTGTGCTCATGGCGTGGATCAGCGGCTTTCGCTTGGCAGAGAGAGGCCACTTCCTGCGTCAGATCTCTTCGGCCATTGTAGGCCTTACCGCTTGCTACATCCTGGGCACCGTATGGTTCATGGCTTATTTCCAGTATGGCCTGGGGAAGGAAATGCCACTGTGGACGGCACTCACCATGACCGTATTTCCTTTCGTAGCCTTTGACCTCATCAAAGTAGTCCTCGGCGTGGTCTGCGGCACCCGCATCCGCCAGGCGCTGAACCAGGCGGGATACTATCCGACGCTGCAGCATTGATGGCGAGGGGACGCTAGTGGTTTAGTGATTAGTGATCAGTAGTCAGTGATCAGGGCGCGTTTAGCTACTGTCTCATCGTGCTTCTCTGTGGAGCGATAGGCACGAGCGTGTCGCCTATCATAATTATTAGTAACTTAAGCGATTTATGCCGAGGGTTTGCATAGATTTGTTAGATTGGCCTTACGGGAGTAGACCCTTGGAGAAGGGTCGCGCGATAGCGCCGGATAGAAATGCGCCAA
>CAVEMF010000248.1:0-3627 GCA_963616715.1 Ruminococcus bromii
TGATTAAATCGAAGATTCAAAAATCATTCTTGAAAACGATTTAATCAGCGCTTCCCTAGCCGATCTCCAAGCTCCTAGCTGAAAGCTCCTCGCTATGAGGAAGCAGGTACACGCGCCCCGACCACCGACTACTTATGCGCAAGCAGGTATCGGCTGTTTGTTAGCACTAGCGAGAAATGTGCCCCGACTACCGACCACCGACCACCGACTACGGCTCTTTATTTACAGGAGGATACCCACATGGAAATCACCATTACCTATAGTGACATGAAATTTTTTGATGAAAATTTCGAGAAATTGATTTATACCGTCCTGGAGAAAGGCGCTGAGCTGCAGGAGGTGCCGGAGGATGCGGAAATCAGTGTCCTTATCTGCGACGCCGATACGATTCATGAATTGAATCGGGACTACCGCAATGTGGATGCGCCGACGGACGTGCTCTCCTTTGCGCTGAACGAAGGAGACGATGACATCCCCGAGGAAGAAAAAGCGCTGGGGGACATCGTGATCAATCTGGATCGCGCTATTTCCCAGGCCAAAGAATTCGGCCACTCCACTGAGCGCGAAGTGGCCTACCTTTCCGTCCACGGCTTCCTGCACATCCTTGGCTACGACCACTACGAGCCGGAGGAAAAGAAAGCTATGCGCACCGCGGAAGAAGAAATCCTCACCGCCTGCGGCATCACCCGCATGATGACGGAAGGAGAGCTCGAGCGGGAGAGCGCGGCGATTGAGGGCTAATGGTTTCGTGGTTGGTGGTCGGTAATCGGTAGCCCCCGCGCGTTTTCCTTTCTCTAACCCCCTTCCTCTGGAAGGGGGAGGGCCCGAAGGGCGGGGGTTAGCCACTGCGAAGCAGTGGGGCTGGCATGAGCAGCTGCTTTCTCGCCCAACCCCCCTGCCCCCCTTCCTGAGGAAGGGGGTAAAAGCGATGAATGGGGCTGCAGCTAAACTCGTCCCGACTACCGACCACTGACTACCGACTACTAAATTAATAACGTTTTACACCTGATACCATAGGAGACTTTATGAACAAAGAAAATAAATTTCATTCCGGCTTTGTAGCCCTGGTGGGCCGTCCGAATGTGGGGAAGTCCACGCTGATGAATGCCCTTTTGGGGGAAAAGATTTCCATCGTATCCCACCACGCCCAGACGACACGAAATAAGATCACCGGCGTGTGGAATGGCGATAACTCCCAGGTGGTTTTCCTGGACACTCCGGGGATGCACAAGCCCCAGAGTAAGCTAGGCGAAGTGATCCGCCAGAACACCATGGACGCTTTGGATGAAGTGGATCTCATTGTATTTCTCTGTGCCTGCGATGATCCTCTGGGTGCTGGGGATCGCTACATCATTTCTCTTCTGAAGGATAGAAAGGTGCCGGTGATCCTGGCTCTCTCGAAGACCGACCTGATTTCCAAAGAAGAGCTTTTGAAGAAACTGGTGCAGTATAGCAAGATTTACGAATTTGCAGAAATCGTACCGCTCTCGGCGAAGACCGGTGACAACCTGGACACGCTGATGCAGATGGTGACCAAGTACCTGCCGGAAGGGCCGAAGTATTTCCCGGACGACATGGTGACTGACCAGCCGGAAAGAAATATCGTCCAAGAAATCGTCCGTGAAAAGCTGCTCCTTCGCACCCGCGAAGAAGTGCCTCACGCCATCGGCGTATTCACTGAAGAATTCCACGAAAGAGAAAATGGCAAGGTCTACATCCGCTGCACCATCTTTGTAGAAAGAGACTCTCAGAAGCGCATCATCATCGGCCACAAAGGCAGCGTCCTCAAAGAAGCCGGCCAGGATGCACGAAATGAAATCCAAAACCTCATCGGCGCCCCCGTCTTCCTGGACCTCTGGGTCAAAGTGGCGAAGGATTGGAAGAATAAGGATTACATTCTGAGAGAATTGGGGTATAAGGAACATAAGTAATAGAAAAGGGATATGGGATAGGGGATAAGGGATAAGGGCGCATTTGCCTATTTTCTCAAGGCCATGAGCACCTACTAAGAGGAAGCAGCTGCGCACGTCCTTATCCCCTATCCCTTATCCCTTATCCCTGAAGGCAAAGGAGGTCTGCCTTATCAGCATGCACATACATTGGATTATCATATGGCTCATCATCATCGGCATCGTGGCATTTTTGAATTACCAAAATACGATGGTGAATTTTTCGTTTGCCCGTATGCGGAAGAAGTACATCGAGGACAATGACAACGAGGACCCGGCGCTGATTGCGAAGGTGGCGCCCCATTATCAGAAGTCATCGCAAATCATCAGCGGCACGCAGCTGTCCTTTGTGATTTCCAGCGCCATCCTGGGCATCGGGCTTTGGGAAATCTGCTGGCACCTTTTTGAGCTCTTCGACGTGTACCTCACGGATGAGTGGGATTGGCTGAGCTATCCTCTCTTGGCTTTTATCGTGCTCATTTTCCTTCTGGCCTATTGGATCGGCACCATCCTGATCCCCGCCACGAAAGCGCTGGATGCGCCATTGAAAGTGCTGGCGGCTCACACCTGGGTGATTTCCTGGAACCGCAAGCTCTATCATCTCCTGGTGAACATCGGTCTTTGGGGTGGGAAAAAGATTTTCGCGAAGATGAAAATCCCCTTTGTCAATGAAGTCAATTTCACTTATAGCGAGGATGAGATTCGCTGCATTGTAGAAGAAAGCCATCGAAGCGGCCGGCTGAACGCATTGGAAAATACGCTCATCAAGAATGCTTTCGATTTCTTTGGCCTTCTGGCTCGCGATGTGATGATCCCGCGCCATGGGATGACGGTCCTCCATTTCGGGGACGATGTGGAAACCATGTGCAAGACCATCTTGAAGACGCGCTATGGTTCCTACCCCGTGTGCCTGGAGGATAAGGACCAGGTGGTCGGATTCATTCGCGTGAAGGATGTACTGAAGGGCTGCGTCCTAGGAAATAAAAATGTCAAGCAGATCCTGCGCGATGTCTTGACGGTGCCGGAAGTCATGCCGGCGCCATCGCTCCTGCAACTCATGAAGAATCGCCGCATCTATCTGGCTGTGGTGGTGGATGAATACGGCTGCACCTCCGGCTTGGTCACGCTGGATGACCTGGTGGAAGAGCTGGCCGGCGAGATCCCGGAAGAATCCGGCAATGAGCCTTTTGAAATCGTTCGCAAGAAAAATGGCGTCTACGAATTTGATGGCACCGTCATCTTGGGCGACGTATCGGACCGACTGGAAATCGATCTGGATGAGGAAAATAAAAACGCCACCATCGCCGGCTTCGTCTTCACCCGATTGGAGCACATCCCCAAGGTCGGAGACACCATCGAATTCTCCGGCTGGAAATTCACGGTCCTCCGCGTCTCGGGATTTAGGATCGTAAGGGTCAGTGCGGAAAGGATAGCCGTTTAACGCTAGAGGTTTTAGTAGTCGGTGGTCTGTAGTCGGTAGTCGGGGCACGGTTACCTGCTGTCCCATTCACGCTCGGAACGCCATCGACTACTTTTCCAATAGCGGGTAATGCTGTTAAGTTAAGCATTTTAAGTACCAGCAGGTAGAATAACTCATGTTGCACTAGCCTTAATCCGTAGCCCCTTGGAGAAGGGGCGCGCGTTAGCGGAGGATAGAAATGCGCCGAAGGCGCATACT
>CAVEMF010000249.1:0-1295 GCA_963616715.1 Ruminococcus bromii
GGATAAGGGATAAGGGACAGGGGATAAGGACGCGCTTACCTGCTTCTTCATAGCTTTGAGCTAGGAGCTTGGAGCTTTTTTTGTGTCAGTAAGCATGCTTTGCGATAGCACCTCGTGCCTCTTTTCATAATAAACAGTAAGAGCTATCAAAAGAATTCCGGACTGTCGGAAGTCAAGGCGTGGATCTTTATGGCACTACCGCATAGCATACCTACTGCCACTATCAAAGCTCCAAGCTCCAAGCTCAAAGCTCCTAGCTATGAGGAAGCAGGTAAGCACGTCCTTATCCCCTGTCCCTTATCCCCGGCGCCCCTCTTGTGCTATAATGAAGTATCTATTAGAGAGGGTACTTCAAACAGAAAGGAATTATATGAAATACATCAAAATACTCTTCGCTTTTTTATTTCTGATTTCCCTAAGCCTCACCGCCGAGGCGGCGAAGTCGGAGATCACCGACCTTCGCTGGACATCTCGCAATGACGGGGACCCGCCCTTTGTGCGTATCGCGATGGATCTATCCCGCGCCGTGCATGCCGAGGCTGCCATGGACAGCAGCGGAAAGAATTTCGTATTGGTCTTGAAAGACACATCCATGGGGAAAGCCAAAGCCCAGTATGACATGGACGCCCGAGCCATTGATTTCGCCACAGTTTCCGAAAAAGATGGTGACACCTATCTGGACGTGGCGCTCTCGAAGGCACAAAGCATCGATGACATCCGCGTCTTTGCCCTGAAGCCCGACAGCAAGCAAGGCAAGCCCCACCGCTTGGTGGTGGACATCCCAGTGCCCGGTGCGAAACAGACCTACAAGAAAGCCGCCACCGAAAGCAAGGACACCAAAGCCAATGCGGAAATCAAAGACGCCAAGGCAGTGCCCAAGAAGAAAGATGCCAAAATCACAACGCCGGTGAAAAAAGAAACCACTTCTTCCGGTTCCTTGAAAGGCAAGGTCATCTGCATCGACCCAGGCCATGGCGGCACGGATGTGGGCGCCATCGGGAAGCGCGGCGGCAAGGACATCTACGAAAAGGACATCACCCTCTCCATCGCCCTACCGCTGCGCGACATGCTCACCGCTGCCGGCGCGAAGGTGGTCATGACAAGAACCACCGACAAGGATGTCTACGGCCCCTGGTCTGATGCGATCCCGGAGCTGCAAGCTCGCTGTGACGTAGCCAATAAAGCCAAAGCCGATGCTTTTATTTCCATCCACATCGACTCCTTCTCCAACGGCTCCGTAGACGGCACCACCACCTATTACTATGGGAAGACCGGCAAGGACCTCCTCTTGGCGC
>CAVEMF010000249.1:1997-3612 GCA_963616715.1 Ruminococcus bromii
TAAACTTCCAGATCGATATGAGGAAACAGTTTTTGAGGGATGAAAGCTTTATTTTACAAAATAAGGGATAAGGGATAGGGGATAAGAATGCGGATACCTACTTGCGTCAGCTGTCCTGAAAAACTTTTCGCCAAAGGAGATAAGGGATAAGGGATAGGGGATAAGGACGTGCTTACCTGCTTTCTCACACGCCACTCTGCCTCTTTTTCTGAGGAAGGGGGGGAGCGAGGGTGGCACTGTAGCCAAACGCGCCTTATCCCTTATCCCTTATCCCTTGTATACTATGCATTCTCCCCTATTTCTATAGACAAAATCCCCCGTTCTTGCTATGATAAGGACAAATTAACTTGTATTACCATAAGGAGTTGGTACGGCTATGCCCTATGACGAGCGGACAGTAGGAGAACTGAGCGAATCTGCAGAAATTACCCCGATGGGGATTCAGCTGGAAGTGAATGCGGAGATTTTCAATACCCTTCACAACCTGCTATGTACGATCAAAGGAGAAAAAGAGATTTCTCCTGCCGATGAGAAGAGACTTTACGAGCTCTGGCGCACCACGGTGCACGAGATGGCGATGATCGAGCTTCGGCGCGGTCACGGCTTTTCCATGTCTGAACAGGTGGCCATGCTACGGGAAGCCTATGACATCGAGACGAAGTACGTTGCGGATCAGATTTTCCGGCCCATCAGCCATACCAAGCTGACCAAAAAGCTCATCGATAAAGAAACCGCCCTCGATGAAGAAGCCATGAATGGGCTCTTTGAAAAGACCATCTGGCCTTCCATCCGCGAAGGGAAATCCGGCGGCCATAAGAAGCCCACCGCTTTCATCATTGCCGGGCAGCCCGGCGCCGGCAAGACCCGCATGTCCTCCATGATCATCGAAGAGTATGATGGAAATATCGTGCAGTCCATGGGCGATAATTTCCGCGGCTTCCACCCCCGTTACAAGGAACTCATGAAGAAATACGGTCAGTACTGCACCTATTTCTCCATGGAGCAAGGACAGTACCTCTCGGATTTGGCCATGAAAAAAGCCGCCGAAGGTCGCTATCACATCCTGCAGGAAGGGTCGCTGGAAAACGTAGAGCATACCAAAGAGTACATCCGCTACTTGAAGGATCGAGGCTACACCATCTGCGTGCTCCTTCGCGCCTGCCCGAAAAAGGAAAGCTGGAAGGCTATCCACCAGCTCTTCCTGCAGCAGCGCTTGAAGGCGCCGGGCCTCTCCCGCCTCATCACCAAAGAGCATCACGATAAGGCCTGCCTATCCTTCCTCTCGGCCACCAACGATCTCATCGCCCAGAACCTGATGGATCGCCTCATCATCAAAAGCCCCAAAGGCCTCCTCTACGACAGCGACGACATGCCGACGGAAAGAGTCAGTGAGCTGTTGGCGAAAAGAATGGTGAAATAGGAATTAGTGATCAGGGGGCAGTGATCAGTGATCTGGGTTCAGGGGGCAGGGGTCTGGGGTCAAGGGGTGGTGCGCCGCACAAATTATAAAGCGGCGCAAGTTCTGAAATAGAAAGCGCATTTACCTGCTACCTCACTACCATGAACCGTTTACCGTAAGCCGTTAGAGGTTCCTTTTTACGAGAATGAGGCTCGG
>CAVEMF010000250.1:0-3597 GCA_963616715.1 Ruminococcus bromii
GCGCATTTCTATCCGGCGCTATCGCGCGACCCTTCTCCAAGGGTCTACTCACGTACGGCTGGAGTAACATAGTGATTTCAAACTCACAAAAATAAAAACGCCCCCGCGCCGAACATCTCGGCGCAGAGGCGCAATCGCGCGGTACCACTCTGGCTTATCGCTTCACGCAAAGTACAAAAAGGGTATAAAAAAAGCCCCTGCCGAACCGATCGGACAAGGGCGCCTAAGCGCTGTACCACCCTGCATTTGTAGCTTTGTGTTTCTTCTCCATAACGGGGAGCCCCGCCGGACCTACTAAAGTTCAATCCGGTGCTATCAGGTGACACGCTCCATCCTCCGTACCGACTTTCACCTTGCGCCGGCTCTCTGAGACATTGGTCTGTAGCTTAATCCTGAGTTATCGCATGATCTGAAGTTGGAAATCATTGTAAAGGATGAGCTCGGAGGCGTCAAGGGAATTTTTTATGCTTTCCGATTTGGCATAGGAGACAGGATAGTGAATGAGGAAATTGGATAGCGAAGGGATAGGGGATAAGGGACAGGGGATAAGGACGTGCTTACCTGCTTCCTCATAGCTTTGAGCTTGGAGCTTGTAAGCCCGCCCCACGAGACACCGGGAGATTTGGAGTAGAGATGGCAAAGCGCGGACCTCCTTTCCCACTACCGTTATCCGTATGACCGTGTAACCGTTCACCGAGCATGCTTAGGGTAGTGGGAGCTAGAGAGCAGCCCGCTACCCTAAGCAGAGCAATGCTCCATTTCCAGCTATCATAAAAAGAGCCAGTAAACGGTTATACGGCAAACGGTTCACGGTAGTGGGAAAGCAGCTAGATGCGTTTACCGATTACAAAACTTGCGCCGCTTTTTAATTTGTGCGGCGCACCTTCACTCCTCACTCCTAACTCCTCACTTCTCACTTCCAAATAAAAAGAGTGACGAGCCGCAAAAAGCTCATCACTCTTTTTTGTTTCATTTGGCAGCGATACAGGCCGCGAGAGGTACGCGCGCCCTGATCACGGATCACTAATCACTGATCACTAAACCACCAGCGGTAATCACCGACTCGGTTATTTCTTTCCCGGATAGGCTTTCAGTGCTTCGCCCAGGAGATACATGGCTCTCTTCAGGTCATCGCAGTTGAGGACGTAAGCCAGGCGTGCTTCGTCTACGCCTTTGCCTTCTTCTGCATAGAAGCCATTGCCCGGAGCGATCATGACGGTTTCGTTATCGATAGCGAAATCCTTCAGCATCCAGATAGCAAATTTTTCTGCGTCATCTACCGGCAGCTTCACCATGACGTAGAAAGCGCCCTTGGGGTCAGAGGAAATGACGCCGGGGATCGCTGCGAGACCTGCAGCGATGGTGTCGCGGCGTTTCTTGTATTCTTCATTGACAGCTTCCAGGTAAGACTTCGGTGTGTCATAGAGAGCAGCCGCAGCCACCTGTTCCACTTCCGGCACGCACAGGCGAGCCTGGCAGAACTTATTGATCTGCGTCAGGAAATCTTTATTCTTGGAAACCAGGCAGCCGATGCGGGCGCCGCATGCGCTGTAACGTTTCGATACAGAGTCTACGATGATGAGATTTTCATCGAGATCCTTGTAAGTGCCAAAGCTGGTGTAAGCGCCATCGTAAACAAATTCACGATATACTTCGTCAGCAATGAGAGCCAGGCCGTGCTTCTTAACGAGGCCTGCCACCATATCCATTTCTTCTTTGGTATATACCACGCCGGTCGGGTTCCCCGGATTTGTGAGGAGCACGATGCGGGTGTGGGCATTGATGTACTGCTCTACGGTCGCAGCGTCCGGCAGACGATAGCCATTCTCCGCCTGGGTCGGTACGGCTCTCACGCGAGCACCGGAAATCTTAGCGAAAGAATTGTAGTTTGCATAGAACGGTTCGAATACGAGAATTTCATCTTCCGGATCGCAGAGAGCAAGAGCGGCGAGCTCCAGTGCTTCACTGCCACCATTGGTGATGAAGATTTCCTTATCGCTGTATTCCATGCCCCATTCTTTATAATACTTCTGAATCTGAGCGATCAGCTTGGGATCCCCCTGAGACGGACCATAGGCAATGACCTTCTTGTCAAACTGGCGGATGGCGTCCATGAACTGCGCCGGTGTTTCGATATCGGGCTGGCCGATATTCAAATGATAAATCTTCTTCCCCGCCTTCTGTGCTTCTGTAGCATACGGTCCGAGCTTACGGATCGGAGAAGTAGTCAAGCTTAATGCGCGCTGTGAAATTTTCATACAAGGCACCTTCCTGTCCACGGAAAGCTCCCACGGGAGCCCTCGATATTTGATTTATGCAACCATGCATGCACCTATTATATAACGATTTTTTGAATCCGTCATCAAAAAAGATGATACTCGGTCATATATTTTTTGAATAAGGGAGAAAGGTTCCAGGTTCAAGGTTCGGGGTTCAAGGGGAGGTGCGACTTTGGGAATAAAAGTGGAAATAATTTTGTCTTCCATCCCTTTTCTGCTATGATAAAGGCATCAGGTTTCGCCACATGCCACGAAGGAGGTATACCCATGACCAAAGACATCGAGACCGTCAACGAATCCTTATTTGAATCTATCAAGCACATCAATGAGTATGGCATGGAGTACTGGACAGCCCGAGAGCTGATGGCAGCCCTGGGATACAAGCAGTGGCGCCGATTTACTGATGCCATTGAGCGCGCTAAAGAAGCCTGCGAGGCCAGTGGCAATCGAGTGTCAGACCATTTTGCCGGCGCCGGCAAAATGGTTGACATCGGAAGCTCCACCAAAAGAAAAATAGAGGACTACCACCTCTCCCGCTACGCTTGCTACCTCATCGCCATGAATGGCGACCCCCGCAAGGAACCTATCGCCTTGGCACAAACCTATTTCGCTGTGAAGACAAGGCAGCAGGAATTAGCAGAGAATTTCGAGAAGCTCTCTGAAGAGCAAAAGCGTCTGGCCATCCGAGGGGAATTAAAGCACCATAACAAATCCCTCGCCGATGCAGCCCACGATGCCGGTGTAAAGACACCGGTAGACTACGCCATATTTCAAAATTATGGATACATGGGCCTCTATGGCGGCCTCAAGGCGCAGGACATCGCGAAGCGCAAAGGGCTCAAGAAGGGAGAAGCCATCCTCGATCACATGGGAAGCACGGAGCTGGCCGCCAATCTCTTCCGCGCCACCCAGACCGATGAGAAGCTGCGCCGCGACCGAGTGAAGGGAAAGGCCGCCGCCAACGATACCCATTATGCCGTAGGCCAAAAAGTACGAGAAACCATCAAAGATCTGGGCGGTACCATGCCGGAAGATCTGCCCACGCCAGATAAAAGCATCAAGCAGATAGAGAAAGAGCAAGGAAAGCTGCTGAAGAAATAGAAATCATAAGAAACACATCACAAAAAGAAAAGAGTCAGACAGCCGGTCACTTGTCTGACTCTTTTCTTTTCAACATAATTGCATAGCAAAAGAGCTCATCTTTCGATGAGCTCTTTCATTTGGCGGAGAGAGGGGGATTCGAACCCCCGTGACGGTATTCGCCGTCAACATGATTTCCAATCATGCACCTTCAACCACTCGGACACCTCTCCATGAT
>CAVEMF010000251.1:0-3574 GCA_963616715.1 Ruminococcus bromii
ATGAATAAAAATTCTTATGATTTTTGAATCTTCGATTTAATCAGCGGTTCCCTAAGATGCCATTGTATCTTACACTACATTGTACCATTTTTGCAGCAAAATAACAGAAAAAAATAAAAAGGGACATAACAAAAGTTACATCCCCTGTATCTTATTAGTGCAAATCTTGCAGAGAGTCTCTGAAATCGCTGATGTACGCTAGCGACATGCCGGCACCGATGGCATTCACATAAGATGGTCTCTCGGCCACCTGCGCCGTGATACCGGTGATGCGGGTAATCAATTCGTCTATGCCCTTCAGCTGCGACACGCCGCCGATGAGGAAAATCCCCTGCTCGCGAATAGACGCCAGCAAAGCCGGTGGTGTGCGCTGCAGCACATCCTGGATATTTTTGAAAATTTTATACAGAATCGGGTTCAGCGCATAGGCCACATCTTCACCGGTCACTGCGATCTTCATGGGACAACCAGTGACAATGGACAGGCCATAGGTCTCTGCTACCCGAGGCGCCCGGTCCAAGTCCCAAGCCGCACCAAGTGCTATTTTCAGATTTTCTGCTTCTTTGCGGCCAATGCGGACGTGGTATTTCTCTCGCACCACGGCCATGATGGCCTGGTCCATTTCCAACCCCGACTCGCTGCCAAAGTGGCTGACCACGATCCCATTGGATGACAGCACGGAAACCTTCGTCGAGCCGCCGCCCAGGTCCACCACCAAAGAGCCCACTCTCTCCTCTTTGGCAAAGCCCAGTCCCATGGCAGCTGCCAAAGGCTGGTCGATCAAAACTGTCTTCCTGGCTCCCATGGCTACGGCTGCTTCCAAGAGGGCCCGCCTTTCCACATTATTGATGCCTTTGGAAACGCACATCATGAGCCGTGGATGAAAAAACATGCCTCGCAAGTAGGACTGCGTCACAATGGAATTCAATAGATATGCCGCTGCGTTATAATCATGAATCGCCCCTTGTTTGATGGGACGAATGATTTGTATTTCCTTAGGCGTCTTTCCTTCCATCTCCTCCGCCTTGGTGCCATAGCCGAAATACTCCCCTGTTATTTCATTTCTGGCAATCACAGCGGCTTCCGGAAATACGATGCCCTTATGCTTCACATACACCACCACATTTGAAGTGCCGATATCGACGCCGATATCCTCGGCACCCACAGCGCCGATCCAGTCTAGCAGTGATTTCTGAGAAGATAATTTCTTGGCCCTTTCAGCGAGCCCCTTAGTCTCGATCGACACGGACAATGTCTGCTCCTAACCCCTGCAGCTTTTCTACAAGATGGTCATACCCACGGTCAATATGATGAAGCTCGCCCACTTCGGTTTCTCCGCGAGCTGCCAGGCCTGCCAAGGTCAGCGCCGCCCCGGCGCGAAGGTCGGTAGCTCTCACAAAAGCACCGGTCAAGAATGGCACGCCCTGCACGGTAGCACAGCGGCCTTCTACCTGAATGGATGCGCCCATGCGCTGCAGCTCACCTACATGCATGAAACGATTTTCAAATACCGTCTCCGTCACGCGGCTGACTCCATTACCCACAGTCATGAGAGCCATGAACTGGGCTTGCAAATCTGTCGGGAACCCCGGATATGGCAGCGTTTTGATATCCGTAGAGCGGATATGTCCATCGCTAATGACACGAACGCTATCGATATCTTTGATCACCTTCACGCCCGCTTCGCTGAGCTTCGCCAAAAGAGGCTTCAGGTGTTCGGTCAATACATTTTCAATCACCACATCGCCGCCGGCCATGGCTGCAGCGATCATGAAGGTGCCCGCTTCGATGCGGTCCGGAATGACCGTATGGGCTACGCCTTCGAGCTTCTTCACGCCTTCGATGCGGATGATGTTCGTCCCAGCGCCTTTGATATTAGCGCCCATGGAATTCAGGAATGTCACCAGATCTACAATTTCCGGCTCTTCCGCAGCATTTTCAATGATGGTACGGCCTTCTGCAGTAGCAGCAGCCATCAGGATATTTTCTGTAGCACCGACACTGGGGAAATCGAGGTAAATCGTAGTTCCCTTGAGTCCGTGAGGCGCATAGCCTTCCACGAAACCATTGCCCACATTGATTTCTGCCCCCAGCGCTTCGAAAGCTTTGAGGTGAAGGTCGATAGGACGGCTACCAATCATGCATCCGCCGGGGAGTGCAATCTTTGCATGACCCTTTTTCGCCAGGAGCGGCCCCATAATAAGGAAAGAAGCTCTCATGCGGCTCATGAGCTCGTAGGATGCTTCACTCTTATCGACATGGGAAGCATCGAAAGTGAGTACATTTTTTTCCTTCTTCACTTCCACGCCCAAAGATTCCAGGACACTGCAAATGGTAGAAACATCATCCAAATTCGGCGCATCTACGATAGAGGCCGGCGTCTCCGGCAGAAGGGTCGCTACAATAATAGGTAAAACCGCATTTTTTGCGCTAGATACACGGACGCGGCCATGCAACTGCTTGCCGCCATGAATCACTAATTTTTCCAAACGGAATCACTCCTGTACAAAGATACTACTAAGGATTTTTTATTATTATACGAGAACTGTTTTCCGCTCTTGCATACCATTTTGGCAGAGCAGAAAACTACTATATCTAAAAAACATAATTACATGTATGATACCATAAAAAAATAGATAAATTCAAGAAGAAAGGCAAACGGAAAATTCCTTAATAGGGTAACTTTCCGGAATAAATTGTTAGGGGCAAGGGATAAGAGATAGGGGATAAGGGATAAGGCGCATTTAAGGCTAGGGAAGCGCTGCGACAGCCTTTTTATGTATGCGCCCTATGTGCTCCTTATCCCCTGCCCCTTATCCCTAAAATTTATTGCTCCAACGTCACCGTGACCCGCTTCACGCTTTCCGTATCACCCAGGATGACCAGCATATCATTGGCCTCCATCTGCATATCCGGCCGCGGATTGACGAACATATCTCCGGCCCGCTTGATGGCAACGACGGTGATATTGTACTTACGGCGCACGTCGCTGCTGATCAAGGTCTTCCCTACCCAGTCTTTCGGCACATGGATGGAGAGGATGGTGATGTTATTTTCCATTTCAATATAGTCCACAATGCCCGGGGAAATCAGGTTGTGCGCCACGCGGACGCCCATTTCTTTTTCTGAATAAATAATCTTATCCGCGCCGATTTTCTGCAGCATCTTGCCATGGATCTCATTCAGCGCCTTTACGACAATTTTCTTGACGCCCATTTCTTTTAAAAGGAGCGTCGTCATGAGGCTAGCAGAAAGATCGCCCACGCAAACCACCGCGATGTCCGCATTTCCTGCACCGATGGCTACCAGATTCTTCTCATCGGAGCAATCGGCGCAGACTACATAGCCCAAGGTGTCCGATAAATCCTGTACCACTTCTTCATCGCTGTCCATGGCCATCACATCATAACCCATTTTCTCAAGCGTAGTGGCCACGCTGACGCCAAAGCGCCCCAAGCCAGCCACGAAAAACTGTAATTTCTGTGCCATTTCTCTGTTCCTCTATTATGAAATCCATAGTATCTAAAAATTTTCTTCGCAATAGTAGTCGGTAGTCGGTGGTCGGTAGCCCTCG